>CAYUEI010000052.1:0-15077 GCA_964443445.1 uncultured Prolixibacteraceae bacterium
AGAGTATTATAAAATATTCACTAACCTTTCCTTTGTTTTCAGGTTTTTTCAACCAACTTACAGATTGAAATAAAATAATGGAAACACCAACATTCAAAACATTCTTCATCATGACAAGAAGAGCATTCGATTTATACATCCCTCCAAAAAGGATAGTATCTTCAGTTGGTAAAAAACCGGAAAGGGTGTAAACAAGAAACAATCCCAGTGTTAAAGGAATTATGCTGTGTTTCTTTTTCTCACTTAGGCTGAGATCAATAATTAATACTGCCAACATTAAAATTGTCAGTAATAACTCATGTCTCATATTTAAAAAATCATTTAAAACCATAATAATGTTCTTTAAAATAATCCTGCCACGTTAATAACCTGTAACTTTTGAATTATGGGAGCCAAACTGAAATTAATCATGTCTGAAAGCCATAAAGGAGCAATACCTATTGCAGCTATTGCAATAACCAATGTTACTGTAGATAATTTTTCATACCAAACAGCGTCTTTGAGATTTAAGAAATGGTCATTTTTTATTGGCCCAAACAGCAACATTCCAATTACTCTCAATATATAAACAGCGGTTATTACAATCGAAGTTGTTGCTACTATTGTAAGAACTCTGTGGAAAGTATCTGTATGCTGAAATGAACCAACAAATATTGTCATTTCGGCCACGAATCCGCTAAGTCCGGGAAGACCCAATGAAGCAAGTCCGGCAATAACCCAAATTACTCCAAGAAAAGGAATAACTTTCATTAAACCACCCAGTTCATCAACCATTCGGGTATGAGTCCGGCCATATATCATTCCAATTAAAGCAAAGAATAATGCAGTCATTAGTCCATGAGAAATCATTTGAATAATTGCTCCGTTCATTGCAGTTTGGTTAAGCATCAATACCGCAAATAAAACGAGACCACAGTGGCTTACAGATGAATAGGCGTTAATGTATTTTAAATCTTTTTGTGCAATAGCACCAAAGGCACCATAAACAACACTTATACCTGTAAGAATTAAGAATATCCATGATTGTTCTTTAGCTGCTTCAGGCATTAGAAAAATAGCAACCCTGAAAGCTCCGTAGCCTCCAAGTTTCATTAATACTCCGGCGTGTAACATTGAAACAGCCGTAGGTGCTGAAGCGTGACCATCAGGCGACCATGTGTGGAAAGGGAAAAGTGCTCCCAATATACCAAATCCTATGAAAGTAAATGGAAATAGAAAACGCTGCATCTCAATTGGTATTTTGACTTTAGCAATTTCCATTATATTGAATGTCAATGCTCCTCCTTCAGGTGCTGAATAAAAGTATAATCCTAAAATTCCTACTGTTAGTAAAGCTGATCCGGCCATCAACATTAAAGTAAGCTTCATTGCTGAATATTCTTTTTTACCGGTTCCCCATATGCCGATTAGCAAATACATTGGAATAACAGCAAGCTCATAGAAAAGAAACATGGTGAAAAGATCAAGAGAAATGAAAAATCCAAATACTCCTGATGAAAGTAAAATTAAAGAAATGAAGAATTCCTTAGAAAGGGGTTCTATTTTCCATGAAGCAAATACTCCTGCAAATACTACTATTGCAGTTAATGTTATCATTGCGACCGAAATACCGTCTACTCCTACAGCATAGTGAATATTTAGTGTGGGAAACCATAAAGCATCAAATACAAACAACATTTCTGCCATATTCCCCGCATTTCTTTCGGCCAGATATAAGAAAACCAGTAAGAATGCCAATACAAGTTGAATTCCCATTCCTATGGCACTAACCAGTCTTGTCTGCTTCAGGTTTTTAGTGAACATTATTCCACATATAGTTAGAAGTGGAACAATAACAAATAAACTTAGTATGCTCATTTTTATATCTTTTTCTACATTAAGGCCACAAAAATTATTACCAAAATCAGTACTCCACTAATAAATACGTAAGCATATTGGTGCAGTTTCCCTGATTGAAGTCCTCTTATCTGATATGATAGAAATTGTGTTAACCCTGCAATTCCATTCATGGTTCCATCAACTATATTTCTGTCGAACCAAGCAATTGGAGCAGAAATATTTTTGAATATTATCTTTTTTGTGATGAAAAGATAAATTTCATCGATATAAAACTTGTTGTATGTCCATTTATAAAAGTGTTTAACTGAACTTACAAATTTATCGGGTATTGAATTGTATGATTTATAAAATATCATTGCTATTACTATACCAACAACTCCAATCAATATTGAAGGTATTGCTACAAGCCATTCAATATGAGATTCAAATCCGGCACCATCACTTGTGACCCATTCATTAAAAGGAAGAAATCCTGAAAAGACTGAACCAAATGCAAGTATCATAAGAGGTATGGTCATTACTTTAGGTGCCTCATGTGGAGTGTGATGATATTTCTTATCCTGCCCCCAGAAAATGTTAAAATATAATCGGAACATATAGAAAGCAGTAATACCAGCTACAATATATTCTATGAAGAATAATGCCTTGTTATGATGAAAAGCGGCAACAAGTATTTCGTCTTTACTAAAGAAACCTGAGAATGGAGGAATACCGGCAATTGTAAGACACGCAATTAGAAAAGTAATATGTGTAATTGGCATGTACTTCCTTAAGCCTCCCATATCTTTCATTTCATTGCTGTGTACTGAATGAATTATTGCTCCGGCTCCAAGAAATAAAAGAGCTTTGAACATTGCATGGGTGAAAAGATGAAAGTTTGAAGCCATGAATCCTAATCCTTCATGACTGCCATATCCTGAAACTCCCAGAGCAAGAATCATATATCCTATCTGAGAGATTGTTGAATAAGCTAAAACTCTTTTTATATCTGTTTGAGTGCAAGCTATTATAGCTGCAAATAATGAAGTAATACCACCAACCCAGGCTATAATGTTTAAAGCTTCAGGAGCTCCTAATGCATATACGGGGAAAAGACGGGAAATAAGATAAACTCCGGCAACAACCATGGTTGCAGCATGTATTAATGCAGATACAGGTGTAGGACCTTCCATCGCATCCGGAAGCCATATATGTAAAGGAAACATAGCTGATTTTCCGGCGCCTCCAATGAAAATTAATATCAAAGACCAGGTCAAAACTGACATTCCTAAGAATGCAGCTCCACCCTTTGTCGCAAGCGCAGGTCCATTAGGGTCTGTAAGCGTTTGAAAATCAAAAGTACCGGTATTGAAAGATAAAATCAGGATTCCAATCAAGAAACCCAGATCAGCAAATCTTGTTACAATAAATGCTTTTTTGGAAGCAGCTACAGCACTGGGCTTTTCATAATAGTACCCAATTAATAGAAATGATGAAACACCAACCAATTCCCAGAATATATACATTTCAAATATGTTGGTTGCCAAAACAAGTCCCAACATTGAAAAACTGAATAGAGAAAGAAATGAATAAAACCTGTAAAAACCGGGATCTCCTTTCATATAGCCAAGACTATATATATGAACCATCAATGAAACTGTTGTTACAACAACAAGCATCATGACAGATATTGGATCTAAAAGTATACCCAGATTTATAGTGAGTTTATCTGTCAAATGAAGCCAGTTTATATCAAATACTTTTATTGAAGTATAAATATCACCTTCAATATGGTTGAAAATAAAATATTTTAAAGCTGTTACATAAGATAAGATAGCAGATATACCAAGTCCGGTTGTGCCAATTAACCCGGAAATCAAAGGCTTCATTTTACCTCCCAGTAAACCAAGAAACAAAAATATTACAAGAGGAATAAGAGGTATTAATAATGTATATGAATATGTGTTCATTGCTTATATCTTTTCAGTTCCTGTGTTTAAAACTTCATCTCATTTACCTTATCCACATCAATGGATTTGAAATTTCGATAGATATTTATAATTATTGCTATTGCGACTGCTGCTTCTGCTGCTGCAATTGCTATTATTATCATTGCAAAGAAATGTCCGTGTAATGTCTGAGGAAATAAATATCGGTTAAAAGCAACAAAATTAATGTTCGCAGAATTTAGGATTAGTTCAATGGACATCAACATTGTAATCAGATTCCTTCTTGTCAGAAAACCATATATGCCTATGAAAAACATAAGCGTGCTGACTATTAGGATATAACTTAATGGTATAGTCTGTATCATTTCCTGATTAATTATTTGGGTTTTCACTAATTTCTTTATTCTCCACCTCAGTGGTTTTTTCTCTTTTTGCAACCACTATTGCCCCAATCATAGCTGCCAGAAGTAATATTGATATAACTTCAAACGGTAATGCAAATCCATCCTTTTGATATGAAACAAGAGCCCTGCCAATTTCTCTGACATCATTATCCAAAGCTTTTTCAGTGCTGGCAATAAAACTGAAATTCAATATTACGGTTAAAGTTAGTACTGCTCCTGCAAGAGTAGCAAGGGCAGAAAACAAATTATGCTTCAGACTTGAAGTCACTGCCCGTTCACTTATATGGCTTGTAAGTAAAATGGAAAAGATTATCAATACCACAATACCTCCGGCATATATCGTCAGTTGAACAGCAGCAAGAAAATTATATTGCATCATTAAATAAAGGACTGCTGTAGCAATTAATACAAAAAGCAGGTATACTGCAGATCTTAAGATTCTTCTGCTTGTAACTGTAAGAATTGAAAATACAATTATTACAGCTGCTATTATGAAAAATGAAATTTGGCTTAACATATCCTTTAGTTATTTATTCTTTAACACCTTCCTGTATTTTTGAACCCGGCTGATTCAATACTTTAGTCAATTTAGTGCGTTCATATACAGCATGCTCAAATTTCTGTCCCATGATTATTGCATTTGACGGACATGATTTCACACACAGATTACATAATGAACACATCCCCAGATGGTATATATGTTTATCAATTACTTTCTTTTTTTTACCATCCTCAGTTGTTAGCATTTTTGTAATTATTTCAATTGATCCGTTCGGACAGTTTAATTCACATATACCACATCCTGTACATTTATGCTCATTGTTTTCATTATGCGGCATTACAACTTCACCTCTGAATCTTTCAAACATTACCAGTTCCTTGCGATTATCAGGATATTGCTGGGTTATATATTTTCTGAAGTGCAGGAAATACCCGCCTGTTACTTTCATTCCAGCCAGCAATGTAAATAATCCTTTGAAAATTGTAGCGATATAATTTATTATTGATCTCATAATTATCCCTTGTTTTATAAGTGAAACCTGGTCAATACAACTAGTGTCATTAATAATATATTGAAGAGGTTTATCGGGAGAAGATATTTCCATTCAAGAGTTAAAATCTGGTCTACCCTTAATCTTGGGAACGACCATTTTAGCCACATAATTAAAAATACTATTCCAAAAGACTTCAGGAAGAACCATATCACTGGAGGAATAAGATCCATTACCTGATTGAATGAATCCCATGAACCGAAATGCAGAGGCATCCAGCCTCCCAGAAAAACGGTTGCAGCTACTGCTGAAACTATAAACATATTTATAAATTCAGCCAGATAGAATAATGCAAATTTAATTCCTGAATACTCAGTGTGGAATCCTGCTGTTAATTCTGATTCAGCTTCTGCAAGGTCAAAGGGGCCTCTGTTGGTTTCTGCTGTTCCGGCTATAATAAATACTACGAAAGCTATGAACGCAGGAATATGCCCTTTAAATATAAACCATAAATCGCGTTGCCCTTCTACTATACCTGAAAATTGCATTGTGCCTGCAAGTATAACTATCGTTATAAGTGACATTGCTACAGATAACTCATAGCTGATAATTTGAGCACCACTTCTTATCGCTCCTATTAATGAATATTTGTTGTTGCTCGACCATCCTGCTAGTAAAATTCCAATTACTCCTAACGAGGAAACTGCTGAAAGATAAAATACACCAATATCGAAATCAAGTCCTTGTAATCCCGGAGCAAATGGTATAGCAGCCAAAGCAAGGAACATAGAAACTATTACAATTATTGGGGCAAGATTGTAAAGGAATTTATCCGCTTTACGAGGTGTTATTATTTCCTTCATCATTAGCTTGATGAAGTCAGCTATTGTTTGGATTAATCCCCATGGACCTACTCTGTTAGGTCCTATCCTTTGCTGAAAAGCTGCACAAACTTTCCTTTCTGCATAAATGAGGAATAATCCTAATAGTGCAACGAACAAAAGATAAAGTATTCCTACTATTACCCACTCGACAGTTGTTGTCCATCCGGGCGACATATGTTCAGAGAACCAGATGTGCAGGTTTTTTGTAAAATCCGTAAAATCGTATATGCTGAAATCCATTTTATCTGATATCTTATTCTTCCTTGTTTAATAATCTCATTATCTGTCAATATCAGGGATAACTAAATCAAGAGATCCCATTATAGCAATTAAATCAGCTATCTTAAATCCTTTAACCATTTTATTTAAAACAAACAGGTTTGAAAAACCGGGAGATCTGAATTTAACCCGGTAAGGATTCTTTTTCCCATCACTTATTATAAATACTCCAAAAACGCCTTTTGAACTTTCCACCTGCTGGAAGAATTCACCCTCGGGGAGTTTGATTACTCCCTTCATCTTCACTGCAAAATCTCCTTCAGGTATGTTGTCAATTAATTGTTCAATGATGTTCAATGATTCATACATTTCCCTGATTCTGCAATAATATCTGGCAAATGTATCTCCCTTATCGTCAAGTATTTCATTGAAATTGATAAAAGGATATGCGCTATATGGATGATGCTTCCTTACATCGCATGAAAACCCTGAGGCTCTTGATGTTGGACCGGTAACTCCATAATCTATAGCATCTTTAACAGAAAGATAACCAATATCAACGGTCCTTTCTCTGAATATTACATTGAATGATAATAGATTATCGTATTCTTTGAGTTTCTTTCTAAAGTACTTAACGAAATCTTTAACTCTTTTAACAAAGTTGGGATGAATATCAAACATTACGCCTCCGGGAACATTGTAGTTTAAAGTAACTCTGGCTCCAAAAGTCTCTTCGAAAATATCCAATATCTTTTCTCTGTCGCGCATTCCATAGAACAAAGCTGTCTGTGCTCCCATATCCATGCCATAAGCACTCCACCAAAGCTGATGTGATGAGATTCGCATAAGCTCATCCATTATAGTGCGTATATATTTCACTCTGTCAGGAACTTCAACCTGCAGGGCATTTTCAACACATAAACAAACTGCTTCATTATTCATGTGGGCAGATAAATAGTCCATTCTATCTGTAAGGTGCACTATCTGTGGATATGCCAGCGATTCGCACATTTTTTCAATCCCACTGTGAATGTATCCTATATAAGGCTTTACGTTTAAAACTATTTCTCCTTCAAGAGTTACAAGAAGTCTTAGAACTCCATGAGTTGAAGGGTGTTGCGGTCCCATATTGACTGAATAATCATCGGTCTTCAGGATGTCAGAATCAATTAATATCTCTCTTATTTCAGACATAATTTTATCGTTCGATTATTCTTACTTCGTCTTTATAATCTTTTCTTAAAGGGAAACCCCATCCATCTTCCAGAAAAAGCCTTCTCAAGTCAGAATGTTTGTTAAATTTCACACCAAGTAAATCATAAACTTCTCGTTCATGATATTTTGCTGTTCTCCATACTTCAGTTAAAGTATCAATTATAGGTTCTTCACGGTTTGATGTATTTACTTTCAAAACCATCATGTGCCTGTATTTTGTCGACTCAAGATGATAAATAACACCCATGCAGTCAGAGTAGTCAACGCCGGTAATGCTAATAAGAAAATCAAATTGAGTTTCAAGTGATTCTTTCAGCTTAATAGCTATATCTACAAGATTATCTTTTTCCACAGTCATTTCAGCATATTGTTTGCCTTGTACAACAACAGCTCCGGGGAATTCTTCATTGAGATATTTAATCAACTCTTCGTTTGTCATTTGTTATTCTTTAATAGATGAATGCTGAAATGTTGTAAAACCTTATGGTAAAGGTTTGATGTCAACCAGTTTTACTTTTTTAAAATTCTTTTCGTGCATTATCTTCTTTTGAAGTTGCATCATTCCATATATGAGAGCTTCCGGTCTTGGAGGACACCCAGGTATGTAAACATCAACGGGAATAACGTGATCGGCACCTTTTACAATTGAATATGAATTGTAAAAAAATGGACCTCCTGAAATCGCACAAGCTCCCATAGCTATTACATATTTAGGCTCAGCCATCTGATCATAAAGGCGTTTTAATACAGGCGCCATTTTATAATTGATAGAACCGGCTATAATTATGAGGTCAGCCTGTCGCGGAGTAGCACGGGTAACCTCAAAACCAAATCTTGAATAATCATGTCGGGAAGCTCCTGTTGCCATTAACTCCATAGCACAGCATCGTGTTCCAAAATTCAAAGGCCACAATGAATTTGAACGAGCCCAGTTTACTACAGTATCAAGTGAGGTGAGAATAAAATTTCCTCCTGCGTATTTTTCCCAAACAGGGAAATCATTCTGCTCAATCTCCGCTTTTTTCTTTATTCCCATTTTAATGCATGTTTTTTCCATCCGTACAACAATCCTAACGATAGGATTGAAAAGAATATCAATATTTCTATAAATCCGGTCATCCCTATTTCACGCATAACTGTTGCCCAGGGAAAAATAAATATTGTTTCAACCTCGAAGATCAAAAACAATATTGCAAACAAATAATATCCTACGGTGTATTGAAGCCACGAATCTCCAATGGTTTCTATACCACATTCATATGGTTCGAATTTCAACGGATTTGAAGAAGTGGGAGGTATGTAGCTTCCGAATAAAAGGGCAATTCCAACGAGTGAAAGAGCTGTTAAAAAGAAAAGTAAAATTGCACTACTTTCCATATGACTTAATTTTGAAGTTGTTTACTCAATCTAAACTTTTGATGTCAAAATGGCATCTGGAAAATCGGGGCAAATGTAAAGATAAATGTTTTACATTTGGAAATATTACTTCAATTATTTTTATTCTTTTATATCTTAGTTTTATTGTTAATTTGTCAATGATTAAGTTTAATCACTTCCTTATTTCTTGTTTTTATAGATATTTCAATCAATATGCTTTTCTGCATGATAAGATGTTCTCACCAATGGAGAGCTTTCTAAGAATTTAAACCCTTTTTCCAATCCAGTCTTTTTGTAGTACTCAAAGATTTCAGGATTTATATATTCCCTGACTTCAAAGTTTGATTTAGTTGGTTGCAAATACTGACCAATTGTAAAAATTTTACAGCCGGATGACAGGAGATCATCCATTGTTTCAACGACTTCTTCGTTTTTTTCTCCCAGTCCCACCATGATTCCACTTTTTGAAGTGAAACCTGAACTGCTAATTGTTCTTATTACTTTCAGACTTGTTTCGTAATTTGCCCTGCTTCTGATTATTGGAGTTAATCTTCTTACTGTTTCCAGATTATGGGATATTACATCCGGACCCGATTCTATTACAGTTTTAATCAAGTCAACGCTTCCGTCAAAATCAGGTATCAATACTTCTATTGTTGTTGAAGGATTTACTTTCTTGATTTCTTTAATTGTGTCAGCCCAATGTTTAGCACCCTTATCTTCCTGATCATCCCTGTCGACGGATGTAATTACGGCATGTTTTAATCCCAGAAGTTTTATCGATTCTGCAATCTTCTTTGGTTCTTCAATATCAGGGGGAAGAGGTTTCCCCGTTTTAGTTGCACAGAATTTGCAACTTCTGGTACATGTATCCCCTAATATCATGAAAGTAGCTGTGCCGGCAGCCCAGCATTCTGCTATATTAGGACATTTGCCACTAGTGCATATTGTATTTAAGTTATGTGTCCTGATTATCTCTTTTACCCTTAAATAATTAGTTCCCTTTGGTAATTTGATTTTCAACCATTCTGGTTTTCTGTTATCCTGACATTTCATAAATTCAAAAATAGTGTTTAAAATTGAATGTAGTTTTAGAAACTAATTTTAAATATTTGAACTGTTTGGATTAGGTTTTGTTATTTTTGTCTGGCTTGTGTTGACAAATAATAGTATATTTCAAATATGCAACGGACTTGTTTACAATAATTAGCTACAATTTTGATTATTCAATTTTTGAGTACAGAGTGACAATAAAAACAAAATATAATAATATGAAAAAATCAATTTTGACTTCCTTTTTATTTTTAGTTGCAAGCGTTTCTTCAATGGCTTGTACAAATTTTTTATTTTCTAAAGGATCAACAGCTGACGGTTCTACAATGATAACATACTCAGCCGATTCACATACTTTATATGGAGAACTTTATTTTACTCCGGCTGCAGATCATGATAAAAATTCAATGCTGGATATATATGAATGGGATACCGGTAAATATCTTGGTAAAATAAAGCAAGTTCCTCATACTTATAGTGTTGTTGGTAATATGAACGAACATCAGGTTGCAATAGGGGAGACTACTTTCGGTGGAAGATCCGAACTTCACCACCAATCTAAAGCTGTTATTGATTATGGAAGTCTTATATATATTGCATTGCAACGTTCACGTACTGCCAGGGAAGCGATTGAAGTTATGACCGCTCTTGTTGAAGAATATGGTTATATCAGTGAAGGCGAATCGTTTTCAATTTCTGATCCTAATGAAGTTTGGATAATGGAAATGATAGGTAAAGGTGAATTCGAACCGGGAGCAGTATGGGTTGCACTTAGAGTACCTGATGGATATGTTTGCGGACATGCCAATCAAGCCAGAATTACTACCTTCCCATTAAACGATCCTGAAAATTGTTTGTATTCAAAAGATATATTTTCTTTTGCAAGAGAAAGAGGATGGTTCGATGGTTTGAATAAAGATTTCAGCTTTAGCGATATTTTTGCTCCAACAGACTTTAGTGCAGCTCGTTATAGCGAATCAAGAGTATGGATGGGATTTAGCAGAATTTCAAAAGGAATGGATAAATATGTTGATTATGTTTTAGGTAAAATAAAATTTGACGAAAAAGGCTATGCAACCAATAAATTTCCGTTGTGGGTAAAACCTGATTCATTGGTCTCTGTCTCTGATGTAATGAGGATGATGCGTGACCATTTTGAAGGAACACCATTGGATATGACAAAAGATATTGGTGCCGGACCTTATAAATTGCCTTACAGATGGAGACCTTTAGACTGGGAAGTCGATTCTGTTTTGTATTGTAATGAAAGAGCAGTTTCAACCCAGCAAACAGGCTTTTCTTTTGTCGCTCAGAGCAGATCAAAGCTTCCGGATCCTATTGGTGGAATTCTTTGGTTTGGAGTTGATGATACTTATAGCACTTGCTACGTGCCTATGTATTGTGGAATTACAAGCGTACCAAATTCTTATAAGGTTGGAAACGGCGATATGCTTACTTATTCTGAAACTTCTGCATTCTGGGCATTCAACCTTGTTTCAAACCTCGCTTATTTAAGATACGATAGTATGATAAAAGATGTTATTAAAGTTCAGTCAGAGCTTGAAACTAATTTCTTTAATCTTGTTCCTGCTGTTGACGCTGCAGCTTTAAAATTATACAAAGAAGGAAGAATAAATCAATCTCTTGCTTTCCTTACTGATTTCTCTACAAATGCCGGAGATAATACTGTCAAAAGATGGCAGAAACTTTGGCAGTTTTTATTAGTAAAATATAAGGATGGAAATATTATGCTGGAGAAAGATGGTGTTTTTGAAAGAACAGAAACAGGAATTGCCAAATATCCGGATCAGCCCGGCTATCCGCAAGAATGGTACAGAACTATTATTAATCAGACAGGTGATAAATTTAAGGTTATTGAAAATTAATAGAATACTTTAATTTAAGTTTCAAATATTTTCACACAAACTTTTTGAATATAAAAAAATTATATATTTTTGCGGCGCTTTATAAGCAAGCGTAATCTCTTACAAATCTGAAATACATGGTAATATTGCGCTTTTAACCCATTAAAGATAAAAAAAATGGATGCTATTAAAATTGTAGAAAATGCATTTGCTCAGACAGAATTAAAAACACAACCTGAGTTTGCAGCCGGTGATACAGTTACTGTACACTATAAAATTAAAGAAGGTAACAAGGAACGTATTCAGAATTTCCGTGGTGTTGTCCTTCAGGTTAGAGGTACCGGAAATACTAAAACTTTTACTGTTCGCAAAATGTCAGGTAATATTGGTGTAGAAAGGATTTTCCCTTTAAATTCACCTTTTATCGAACAAATTGAAGTTAACAAGGTAGGTAAGGTTCGTCAATCACGTATCTTCTATTTCCGTGAACTTACAGGTAAAAAAGCCCGTATTAAAGAAAAAAGGGTTTTATAATAAACTACTGTAGAAAATATTTGAGGCTGGCATATTTGTTTTGTCAGCCTCTTTTTTTTGTTATTATTTTAATTTTCTTTCTTTTACCTGATTATCTTTTTTAATATCTTACATTATAGTTAAATTTGTCATTCCCTAAATAATTAAATAATGTATATTCTTCAGAAAGATAAGATATTCACAGCCAACTGGTTTAAAGAATATTTCTTTATTATTACCGGTGCTTTTATTCTTGCTTTAGGGTTCGTTTATTTCATCACTCCCCATAGGATTGTGCCAGGAGGTGTATATGGTATTGCGATTGTAGTCCACTACCTTACGCCCGGCGTCTTTCCCTTTTGGCCTGATGGTATTCCTGTCGGGTTATTCGGTTTGATATTAAATATTCCACTTACTTATGCCGGTATAAAAATATTAGGACCTAAGTTTGGTGTTAAAACCATTGTTGGTTTTGTTCTTTCTTCAGGCTTCATCGATGGGATTACCATGCTTCGAGAAATTGGTGATGCCCCTTTAGTTGATGACGTTTTGCTTTCTTGCGTTTTTGGAGGAGTGCTTATTGGAATAGGATTAGGACTTATTTTTAAATCAAGAGCAACCTCAGGAGGTTCCGATATTATTGCAATGATTATTGCTAAATATACTAACGGAAAACTTGGTCAATTAATGATTATTGTTGATTCAGTGATTGTCCTCTTTGGTCTTTTTGCATTTATGGATTGGAAAATTCCTTTGTATTCGTGGATAGTTATATACATTACCGGGAAAGCTATTGACCTTATTATTGAAGGTAATGGTTATAATAAAGCCCTTCTTATAATTTCTAAAGAACATGAACTGATTAAAGATAAAATTCTTAAGGATCTTAGCAGAGGTGGTACTTATCTGTTCGGTAAAGGTATGTACACCAATGATGAAAAACAAATTATTTATACTGTTGTAAGCAGGAGGGAAGTGGCTATCCTTGAGCACTTCATTCATTCTGTTGACCCCGATGCTTTTATTACCGTTATGGATACCAGTGAGATACTAGGAGAGGGTTTTAAATCGTTAAAGCATAAAGTTGAATCTTAAAACGCCAGAATGTTTAGAATTATCCTTTCCATATTATTGATTTTCTTATTTACTCAGAGTTATTCTCAAAAAGTAGGATTAGTACTCAGCGGAGGCGGTGCTAAAGGTATTTCTCATATAGGTCTTATTAAGGTTCTTGAAGATCACAATATCCCTATTGATTATGTTGCCGGTACTTCTATCGGGGCAATAGTTGCCGGTTTATACGCAGCAGGTTATACTCCTGAAGAAATGGTTCAGCTTTTTGAATCTGATGAATTCAGATTATGGTCAACGGGACGCTTGGATAAGGATGAATTGTATTATTTTAAGAAGAAAGATGAATTGCCTGATTGGATTAAAGTAGATGTAACAAAGAAGGATGATAAAATCAAAGTCATTTTTCCAATGAACTTTATTCCGGAAAGACAAATGGACTTTGCTTTTATGCAGTTGATGGCTCAGACAACTGCTGCCTGCGAAGGTGATTTCGATAAGATGATGGTTCCATTCCGATGTGTTGCTACCGATATTTATCACAGTAAAGGTCTTGTTCTGAAACAAGGAGATCTGGGAGAAGCTATCCGCGCTTCCATGACTGTCCCTTTTGTCTTTAAACCTATTAAAAAAGACGGCAATCTGTTGTTCGATGGAGGTATTGTAAATAATTTCCCTGCTGATGTTATGACTCAGGAATTTAATCCTGATATAATTATTGGGCATAAAGTTTCTAATATCGGGTCCAAAGAAGATATGGAAGATATTGTCGGGCAGATTGAATCAATAGTTACTCAAAAAACAAATTATTCAATACCCGATTCACTTGGAATTCTACTTGAATCAAGCCTTGATGATGTGGGATTACTCGACTTTCAGAAGGTACAGTATATTTATATTAAAGGTTATGAAACGGCACTGAAATCTATAGATTCAATTGAAAATATGATTAAAAGAAGGGTGCCTCCTGATTCTGTTTCAGCAAGAAGAAAAGAGTTTAATAGCAAAAAACCACCCTTGTTATTTAATAATGTTCAGGTAGAAGGTGTTGAAGATGAACTAAACAGAAAATATATCATTGAATCAATTAAAGAAAAAGATAAAATAATCGATCTGAAAAGTTTAAGAGATGCTTATTTTAAGCTTATTACAGATGAACATATAAAATCAATTCAACCACTTGCTTATTTTAACCAAAGAACCGGTTTCTTTGATTTACACCTTAAGGTAGAACCCAGAAAACCTTTTGATATAGACATTGGTGGGCATCTTTCAACCAGTGCAAACACTTTTGGCTATTTAGGAGTTAATTATAAGACTTTCAGAAGGTTTTCATTGAACTTCTCAAGCAATATTTTCTTTGGAAGATTTTATAATTCTTTTTTGTTAGGAGGCAGAATAGACGCTCCGTCTCTTACTCCTTTCTTCTTGTCATCATATTTAACTCTGAATTCATGGGATTATTTATCTACTAGTGCTGATTTATTATTCAGCGATATCAGAACTTCATACGTGGTTCAAAATGAAACAAATTTCCGTTTTGAAGCAGGTTATCCATACATTAAAACCGGTATTATTGATTTTGGATTTTCTTTTTCAAAATCTGATGATAAATTTTATCAAACCTCGATAATCGAAACGGGTGATGAATTAGATAAAACAACTTTCAACGCTTTCTCATCTTTCGTCAGGGTCGACAAAAAGAATTATGATTATA
>CAYUEI010000053.1:0-14886 GCA_964443445.1 uncultured Prolixibacteraceae bacterium
TTCTGGAGAATGTATTACACTCAGAGTTTGATTTTTCGGATGTTAAAGGGCAGGAAAATGTAAAAAGGGCGCTTGAAGTTGCTGCCGCAGGAGGTCATAATATTATTATGATTGGGCCTCCCGGATCAGGTAAGACAATGCTGGCAAGGAGAATACCAACAATTCTACCACCTTTTTCATTACATGAAGCCCTTGAAACAACGAAGATACATTCTGTTGCAGGTCAGTTGAAGGCGGAGACGTCGTTAATGGTTCAAAGACCCTTCAGGGCTCCTCATCATACAATTTCCGATGTAGCTCTGGTTGGAGGCGGAAGTTATCCGCAGCCCGGAGAGATTTCACTTTCTCATAATGGAGTATTATTTCTTGATGAGCTCCCTGAATTTAAAAGGTCGGTATTGGAAGTAATGAGGCAGCCACTTGAAGATAGGAAGATTACAATTTCCCGAACACGTTTTTCAGTTGAATATCCTGCAAGTATTATGCTTGTAGCAAGTATGAATCCTTGTCCATGTGGTTATTACAATCATCCGTCCAAACAATGTGTTTGTGCTCCGGGTGTAGTTCAGAAATATTTAAACAGAATTTCAGGTCCGCTTCTCGACAGGATTGACATACATCTTGAAGTTGTTCCGGTTTCTTTTGAAAGGTTGCAAAACCAGCCCAAAGGAGAAGACAGTACGAGTATCAGAGATCGAGTTATAAAAGCGCGCAATATTCAGGAAGAAAGGTTCAGAGAATCTGACGGTATATATTGTAATGCTCAAATGACAACCCGACATTTAAGAATTTATTCTAAGACAGATAATAACGGGGCTACGTTGTTGAAAACGGCAATGGAGAAGCTGGGACTTTCTGCCCGTGCTTATGACAGGATTTTAAAAGTTTCAAGAACAATAGCAGACCTTGAAGAAAGTGAAAATATAAAGTCGCACCATCTTGCGGAAGCAATACAATACAGAAGTCTTGACCGAGAAACATGGGGGGAATAATATATGGCACGAAGAACAATAGGAATTAATGAAAAATTGCCGGTTTTAGAAAGTATACCCTTAAGCTTTCAACATTTAACGGCAATGTTTGGAGCAACAGTTCTTGTTCCCGTTTTGCTAGGAGTAGATCCTGCTTTAACATTACTTATGAATGGTATTGGAACTTTAATATATTCATGGGTTACCAAAGGAGGAATACCTGCTTATCTGGGATCCAGTTTTGCTTTTATTTCTCCAGTTTTACTGATTATTAGCAATTATGGAGGAGTAAGTCATGCCCAGTCAGGCTTTATATTCTTTGGTTTATTTTTTATACTTATTTCACTTGTTGTAAAAAAATGGGGAGTGAAATGGATTGAAGTTGTAATGCCCCCGGCCGTTATGGGAGCAGTGGTTGCCATTATAGGGTTAGAGTTGGCTCCTGTTGCAGCTCAGCAGGCCGGACTAATTCCCTGGCCTGCATCTGAAGGTGAAATAGTAAAACCATTTGTTACAGATAAAAAAGTGCTTCTTGTTTCAATGCTTACACTTTGTACAGGAATATTCGGGTCATTATTGTTCCGTGGATTTTTAAAAGTGATTCCAATACTTATTTCTCTGATAGTTGGTTATTTCCTTTCTTTATATTTAGGGATGGTGGATACTTCAGCAATAAGAAGTGCCAGTTGGTTGGCAATTCCGGAATTTCAGGCTCCTGTGCTGGATTACAATGCGATTATTATAATAGCTCCAGCTTGTATTGTTGTTTTAGCTGAGCATATAAGCCATCTTATCGTTACCGGAAATATAACCGGATCGGATTTAATGAAAAATCCGGGTCTTGACAAATCACTTTTGGGTGATGGTCTTAGTAATGTTATCTCAGGTTTTACCGGATCAATGCCAAATACTACTTATGGTGAAAATATTGGCGTAATGGCCATTACAAGAGTTTATTCAGTATGGGTGATAAGAGGAGCTGCTGTTTTTGTAATATTATTTTCTTTTATAGGTAAGATATCAGCTGCTATTTCTACAATTCCTGCAGCCGTTATGGGAGGGATTACTTTATTGCTTTATGGAGTAATTGCAGTGCAGGGTTTAAGAATGTTTGTAGAGCAAAAAGTAGATTTCAGTAAAAATATAAATATGATTCCCTGTGCAATTACTTTTGTAGTAGGAGTTAGCGGAGCTTCAATAAATATAGGTTCAGTTCAAATGAAAGGAATGGCACTGGCTGCAGTAACAGGAGTTTTATTGTCATTAATTCTTTGGTTATTAAATAAAATTGGGATATTAGAAAAAGAATAAATATTATGGATTCAACAATCGGGAAAGGTGAAAAACTTGGAAAAGATTATTTTAAAGGAGAGGTTCTTGAAATTGCGTCAGGGCTTTTAGGTAAAATTCTTGTAAGGTGTTTTGATACAGGAGAGGTTAAAAGATACAGGATAACTGAAACAGAAGCTTATAGAGGGGAAGAGGATCTTGGATGTCATGCTTCAAGAGGAAGAACTGAAAGAAATGAAGTAATGTATAATGAGGGTGGTAAATTATATGTTTACTTTATTTATGGGAAATTTTGGTTGTTGAATATAGTAACAGGAGATGTTGAATATCCTGCAGCTGTATTAATAAGGGGAGTTGAAGGAATTGACGGACCAGGAAGAATTGGAAAAGAATTGAAAATTGACAAATCCTTTTATGGTGAAGATATAAGTGAATCTTCCCGTTTATGGATTGAAGATGATGGATATAAATGCAATTATGATTGCAGCTTCAGGATTGGCATAGATTATGCGAGTATTGAATGGGCAGAGAAAAAATGGCGTTTTTTTAAGGTTTAGTGGATATTAGGGCAATCATATCTTGAAAATAAAACAAACTTTAAAGTAATTGGTCTGATATTCTTTTGAATTATTATTTTTGCTGATTCATTATTAAAAGAATACACAAACAATTTTCAGATGAAGAGATTAAGTAAAAAAGCTATAATTATTGTTTCTGCAATAACCATTTCCGGTTTTGCATTCATGGGGCTAAACAATATTGACAACAAGAACTTCGAAATAGCCAAGAATCTTGATATTTATTTTTCTTTGTTCAGAGAGCTGAATACGTTTTATGTTGATGAGGTTGATCCGGGAAAACTAGTAAAGGAGAGTATAGATGATATGCTTTCATCTTTAGACCCGTACACTAATTATATTCCTGAAAGTGATATTGAAGATTTCAGATTCATGACTACGGGAGAATATGGAGGAATTGGAGCTTTAATAAGCAAACATGGAGATGAGATAATTATTTCAGAACCTTACGAAGGTTTTCCGGCATATAAATCAGGACTGATGGCTGGTGATGTTATTCTTGAAGTTGCAGGAAAACCAACAGAAAAGATGACAACCGAAGATGTTAGCAACTTACTTAAGGGTTCAGCAGGTCAAACTGTTAATCTAAAGATTAAACGATATGGACAAAAGAAACCTTTGAACATTGATATTTTAAGGGAAAAGATAGTAATAGAACCAATTAGCTATTATGGGATATTGAATGATGACATTGGATATATTCATTTATCAAATTTCACTAAAGATTGTTCTGAAAAAGTTAAAAAGGCAATGCTTGATTTAAAAGAAGCTAAAGGAGCAAAAAGTATTGTTCTTGATTTAAGAGGAAATCCGGGTGGTTTGCTTATAGAATCAGTTAATCTTTGTAACCTTTTTCTTGATAAAGATGCTGAGGTAGTTAGTACAAAAGGGAAGGTTTCTCAATGGGATAAAGTATATAAGACAACAGGAAATCCTGTTGATACCGAAATACCCTTAGTGGTTTTAGTTAACAGGGGGTCAGCTTCTGCATCTGAGATTGTATCGGGTACTATGCAGGACCTTGACAGAGCAGTTGTCATTGGTAATCGTACTTTCGGTAAAGGACTGGTACAAACAACCAGAGATCTTAGTTATAATACAAAACTGAAAGTAACCACAGCTAAATATTACATACCAAGTGGAAGATGTATTCAGGCTTTAGATTATTCTCACAGGAATGAAGACGGAAGTGTAGGCCATGTGCCTGACTCATTAATAAGTGAGTTTTCAACTAAAAACGGGAGGAAGGTATATGACGGAGGAGGTATTGTTCCTGATGTCAAAATTGAAGATAAAGAAATAAGTAATTTAACTATTAATCTTATTAGTAAGTTTATGATCTTTGATTTTGCTACTAAGTTCAGGGCAGAAAATGAAAAAATTGCCGAAGTAGAGGAATTCCAGATTACAGATCAGATTTACAACTATTTCATTGAATTCATTAAGTCAAAAAGTTTTACTTATACATCTGATTCGCAAAATAAACTTAATGAGTTGAAAGAAACGGTTAAAAAAGATAAATATTCAGATTTAGCTGAACAGGATATTGCTGATCTGGAAAAGAAATTGACACCTGATCTGGATAGAGATATGAATAAGTTTAGGAATGAAATATCGGAATTTCTTAAAAGTGAGCTTATTTCCAGATATTATTTCCAAACCGGTTCAATTAAATCTTCAGTAAAAGATGATGAATGTATTCTTAAAGCAATTGATGTTTTAAAAAACAAAGAAGAGTATAAAAGAATTTTAGCTGTCAAAGAATAAATTCATCCATTTAATATTTTATTTAGCCGGTAAAAATCAATATTTTACAACTTTTCTTAATTGATAGTAACATTTAGGTTTTAATTTCGTCATACGCTAACACAAACATTTATTAATTAATACCTAAAATTATGAATAAGATAAGTTTATTACTCTTGATTATTGTCCCAATATTCTATTCTTGTAATATAAAGGCTGACAACTGGATACATGCCAGAAAAGGTAATGGCAATGTAGTTAAAGAAACTCGTAAGGTAGTATCTTTTAATGAAATAAAGGCCAGTACGGGGATTGATGTATATATATTTCAGGGCGATGAAGAAAAAGTAGTTGTTGAAGCCGACGAAAATTTAATGGACTGCATTGTCACGGAAGTAAAAGAGTCTACGCTTAAATGTTATATTGATTGCAGGATTAGGCATTCCTCCAAAATTAAAGTATATGTCAATTATAAGAAATTAAATTCTTTAGATGCCTCAGCCGGTTCAGAGATATCAGGAGAAACATTGTTGAAGACTGACTTGCTGAAACTTAATGTTGATTCAGGTTCTGAAATAAAAATAGCAGTAGATGCGAAAGAACTTTTTTGCGATGTCTCTAGTGGGGCTGAAGCAACAATAGAGGGCACATCAGATTATTTTAAAGGCACAGCCAGTTCCGGAGCTGATATTGATGGAAAAGAATTAAAGGTTAAAACATGTGATTTGAATGCATCAAGTGCAGGTGACATTAAGGTTACCGTTACTGAAAAAGTTATAGCCGATGCTTCAAGCGGCGGTGATATCACATACTATGGAAATCCTGAAATAGAGCATGTTTCATCTTCATCAGGTGGAGATGTAACAAATCATTAGAATCTATTTATTTTCCCCTTTATCTAATTGTTAACTTGTTATTTGTTTTGTTGATACTTCTTATTAATGTGAAAAAAGGGCTTAATTTTGTGTCCTGTATAAAATAATTAATAAGAATATTAACACGTATAAAGTATGAAAGTTACAGTTGTTGGAGCAGGGAATGTGGGTGCTACTTGCGCTCAGGTAATTGCTGAAAAAGGTATCGTAAAAGAAGTAGTATTACTTGATATCAAAGAGGGGATTGCTGAAGGAAAATCTTTGGATTTATGGCAGACTGCCCCAATTAATTATTATGATACAAGAATCACAGGTTCAACTAATGATTACGAAAAAACTGCAGGTTCAGAAGTAGTAGTTATTACTTCAGGTGTTCCACGTAAGCCGGGGATGAGCAGGGATGATTTGATTTCTATTAATGCAGGTATTGTAAAGAGTGTAACTGAAAATATAGTAAAATATTCTCCCAATGCTAAGATAATTATTGTTTCAAATCCTCTTGATGTTATGACATATGTTGCCTTCCTTGCTTCTAAGAAATCAAAAAATGAAGTTTTCGGAATGGCAGGTATACTTGATACCGCTCGTTATCGTGCTTTCCTTGCTGAAGCTCTTGACATAAATCCAAAAGATATTCAGGCTCTTTTACTTGGAGGTCATGGTGACACAATGGTTCCGCTACCTCGTTATACTACAGTTTCTGGTATTCCTGTTACTGAACTGATTGATGAAGATAAACTCAACGCTATCATTGACAGAACTAAAAAAGGAGGAGGTGAATTAGTTAACCTCATGGGTACTTCTGCATGGTATGCTCCGGGATCTGCTGCAGCACAAATGGTTGAAGCTATCATTCTTGATCAGAAACGTATTTTCCCGGTATGTGCTTATCTCCAGGGAGAATATGGGTTAAATGATATTTATGTTGGAGTTCCGGTTAAACTTGGTAAAAACGGGATCGAGCAAATTATTGAAGTTAAGCTGGATAACGACGAAATGGCTTTACTGAATTCATCAGCATCTGCAGTTAAGGATGTTATGAATGTTCTTGATGATATGAAGTTATTCTAAATAAATTTAAAAAAATAGCAGCTCTGATTTAATATTTTCAGAGCTGCTATTTTTTTTATACGTATTGATCTCCTTTTGATATTTTAACATCATTAACGAATTGTCTTATCTGTTGTTCATCTTCTTTCTTACAAATAAGCAGAATATTATCAGATTCGACAATGATATAATCTTTTAAACCCTGAATTACAGCGAGTTTATCATCACTCATATTTATAATGCAATTTTTAGAGTCGTATAGTTTGATATTTTTTCCTTTTATAGCATTCCCCGACTGATCTTTCTCAGAATTATCCCACAGAGAACCCCAAGTACCTAAATCACTCCATCCGAAGTCAGAGCATAATACATATACATTCCTGGCTTTCTCCATAACTCCATAATCGATAGAGATATTTTGACATTCAGAATAAGCTTTACTTAAGAAAGCCTGTTCTTCATATGTATAATAGTATTTTTGGCCTTTAGTGAAAAGGTCATTTACTTCAGGAAGATAATTTTCAAAAGCAGAAAGAATTGAATTTAAAGACCAGATAAAAATACCAGAATTCCAATAAAACTCCCCACTTTCCATGAATACTTTAGCCATTTTAAGGTCAGGCTTTTCAGTGAATGTTTTAACCTTATAAAGGTTGTTCAAATTCTTAAAATTGGTAGTGTCATTTACCTGGATATATCCATAACCTGTTTCAGGTCTACTTGGTGTTATTCCTAAAGTTAATAATGCATCGTTGTCATTAACAAATTCAAGTCCATTTTGTAACTCTTGAATAAATTCTGATTCTTTTGTTATCAAATGGTCAGAAGGGGCAACAATTATATTAGCATTTTTGCATTTCTTTTTGATCTTGTGGCAGGCATAAGCAATACATGGAGCAGTATTTCTTCTCATTGGCTCACATAATACCTGATCTTCTTTCAACTCCGATAATTGATCAAGTACCATTTCTTTGTAATCAAGATTTGTGACGACCAGAAAGTTAGATGGCGGGCATATTTTGCTTAGTCTTCTAAATGTTTGTTGGATAAGAGTTTCTCCTGTTCCCAGGATATCAATAAACTGTTTTGGACGGGATGATTTGCTTAAAGGCCAGAACCTGCTTCCAATGCCTCCGGCCATTATTACGCAAAAAATTTCATTCATTTAATTAAGTATTGGTTCATTAAGTGCGAATATATAACTATAAAATATAATGACAAAAAAAGACCGTCTAAAAGCAGACGGTACTAGTAGATGTTTAGATGTAAAGGAGGCTAATGTGCCTTTCTTATTTTGGTTGCAATCTTATTAAGGGTATCATAATTTCTTCCATGGAAATACCTCCATGTTGGAAAGTATTTTTAAAATGCCCGGCGTAGTAATTATAATTATTCTGATAAGCAAAGAAATCCTGATTACCTGCAAAAATAAAAGTGGTATTTATAAATGGAGCAGGAAGCCTTGCATCTATGGGTTTTTTTATTTCAAATACGTCTTTTGGACTATAATTCAAATTCCTGCCAAATTTATACCTGAGATTTGTATTAGTATTTCTTTCTCCAATAATTTTTAAAGGATTATTTACTTTTATTGTCCCGTGATCAGTAGTAATTATTAATTCAAAATTACTGTTCCTAAGTTCTTTTAAAAGATCTGTTATTCCTGAATGTTTGAACCAACTGATAGTTAGAGACCTGTATGCAGCTTCATCACCTGCAAGCTCCTTTATCATATCCATCTCGGTTCGGGCATGAGAAATCATATCTACAAAATTTATTACCATGACTGATAATTCGGAATTTAGAATCATGTTAAGACTATCAGTACTTTTTCTACCGGGCTTTGCATTTGTTATTTTTTCAAAATAAAGTTTTTCTTTTCTCCCATTCCTGGTCATTTGCTTTCTCAGCAGTTCTTCCTCATAATTATTTTTACCCTCCTCATCATTGTCTTCGTCTATCCACAACTGAGGAAAAACTTTTTTTATATCAGCAGGCATTAGACCCGAAAAGATACTATTACGGGCATACATTGTTGCTGTTGGCAAAATTGAAAAATAAATATCTTCCTTAACTATCGAATAGTATTCACTGATAATCGGACTTAATGCCCTCCATTGATCAAAGCGGAGATTGTCAATCAGTAGAACAAACACTTTCTTGCCTTCATCTAGTAAAGGAAATACCCTTTTTCTGAATATATCTGTGGATAAAATTGGTCTGTTATTATTCTCATGATCCAACCATCCGATATAATTCTTCTTTATGAATTTATAAAATGATAAATTCGCTTCACTCTTCTGCATTTGCAAAACCTCATCCATTGCTTTGTCATCAGAGTTACTTAGTTCCATCTCCCAATAAACAAGTTTTCTGTAGATATCTTCCCAGTCAGGTATTGTCAATGAATCATTTATTTGCATTCCTAACTTACCGAATTCCATTTGATAAGCCGAAGTTGTCTGGCGGGTAACAAGTTCATTCTTGTTTATATTTTTCTTTAATGAAAGCAAAATTTGCTTCGGATTAACAGGCTTAATGAGATAATCAGCCATCTTAGAACCAATAGCCTCATCCATTATGGCTTCTTCTTCACTTTTAGTGATCATTACAATGGGAACAATATTATTTATCTCCTTTATTTTGCTTAGTGTCTGTAAACCACTATATCCCGGCATGTTTTCATCAAGAAAGATAATGTCATATAATTGATCTTTTACCATATCAATGGCGTCAGCTCCGTTGGTCGAAGTGTGAACCTCATAACCCTTGTTCTCTAGAAAAATAATATGAGGCTTCAAAAGATCAATCTCGTCATCTACCCAAAGAATTTTTGATTTCTTATTTTGCATTATCTGTTCTCGTTTTTTAAATGTTAATAAAACTTCTGATTGAGATACTATAATAACAATCGGCACCTATTTTTTATTGCTTTATTCTGAAATTAAATAAATGAAGAAATGAAGCTTTTATATAAATTATTTATATATCATCTTCTTAGTAATTGGCATCATGGAATTTCTGATATTCCCCTATGTCCTTTGACTGCCTGAACATCATCAGGTTTTCATTGCTTATCAAATACCCCTTGTATTCATTGTCTTTTATCAATGATGAAACCCTTTGGTCTGCTTTAAGATTGAAAAAATATTCAGCAGATTTTTCTTTGTTGCCAATGTTCTTAACAAGTACCATAGTATTGACATCATCAAGCTTCTCTGTTGTGACTTCAATACTGAAGCTTCTGTATTTCATAGCATTAAACCTCGATATATAGGTAAGAAGCAAAGTCTTGTGAGTACCTTCAGTCGGAACAATGAAAATCAGACTATGTATTGATGAATTGTCAGTCCCATACATCGACGCAGCAATTTCTTTTGGTTTTTCTTCTGGGATGTTTACAACCTTGACTTCTTGTTTGCTTTCAGTAGTTGAAGATATTTCTTTTGCAGGGTCAGTCTTTTGGGGAGTAGTATTTGTTTTGATTACTTCCTTTTCAAAAGGAGCTGAAACTTCTTTATCTTGTATCGATTCTGTAGTTTTATTTTCAGATTTAACTTCAGATTTTGGTGACTGAATTCTTCTCTTTAAAAAGTTAGTGTCATAAAACTTCTTCCACTCTTCAATATTCCCTGTTTCAGTAAGTTTTTTAAAGTTCTCTTCACTAATAATGAATGCATCGTATTTCAAATCTTTTATAGATGAAAATAAGTCATTCTTTTCTGAAGTAGTCTTTAAATATTCATTTGCTACATAGGCATCTTTGAAAGTGAGTACAGAAAGCAATGTCGATTCCTGCATTCTATTAGGTATTACTTTCAGCCTTTTATCTTTATGATCTGATGAATTATATCTTACAAAATCACGCATTAAGTATCCTGTCGATACATTTTTCTGATAAATCAGAATTGTGTAGTAAAAAGGCTTATCCAAATCAGAATTAAATAACTGCTCTTTCTTTGCCGGTGGTGTATAATTGGCATCTTTAGTTTCTACTACAACATATTCTCCTTGTTCTTTGAGTTCATCAGCCGGATCTTCTTTAAGCTTTGCCATTAACTCCTCAGGTGATTCAAGATCTTTTTCCGAGAATTTACCTGTTGTAATATTACTATAGTTTTTAACAAAGAATCCCAGGTAATCGTTGTAAGACTTCTCATTTAATATTTCCCTGTAATTGTTGTTTGAAGCAACAAAGTTCAAATATGATTTTCCAGCAAGTGTTTTAAAAACTTCCTGTTTTCTTACGATAGAAAGGAAATAAATGAGTGCATCTTCTTTATTGTCAAAATTTCTTACAATTATCAGCCTTGTTTCAGGATTTAAACTTTCTGTTTCTATTTCAAAATCAAGAGAAGTAAAGTTATCCAGATTATAGTTTGCGATATCAAATTTCAATCTATTGATGTTGATGTCGCTATTGTCAGGGAAGGCTATAATGAAATAATGCAGCAAGTCGCTATCCTTATTCCATTTGCTTTCAATTGAATCGTTTGTGTTATAGTTATAAGGTAATAACTCATTGTTTCGTATAACATCGCTCAAATAGCCTGAATTAACCAGTTGAGTATAATCAGTAAGCTTGTTGTCTTTAATTAATGCAAGTATATTTTGAGCCAAAGTGACAGGCTCCGATTTAGGATATTTCTTAATAAAATATTGCAATGAATCTGAAAGAACATTATTCCCCATATCTCTTGATGAAGAAACTATCTGAATGAATTTTGCTTTTGATTCTATTGAACTATCCGGATTCATCTTTAAAACAGCATTACTATATCTTGCTGCTGAGCTGAAATCTCTTTTTTTGTACGAATTAAAAGCAGTTGTATAAATCTTGTTGATACTGTCTCTTCTTGCTGCTTCTTCTACCAGAAAGTTAGGATTGATAAGATATTTTGCATAATTTGTATTCGGGAATTTACTTATTATCAGATTTTTATAATATGCTGAACTGTCAGTATTCCCAATCGTTTTATATAAATCCCACAAATTAAAATAACTTGGAAGTTCATAAACATTATCGGGATAACGATTATTAAGACCTCTGTAACACCCTATTGATAACTGGAAATCATTAAATTCAGCTTTTGATATATTACCTGAAGCGAACAATGCATCTCTTATTTTTGTATGTGAAGCAGCAAACATAGAATCGTTTTGAGGAATGTCCTGCTTATAATATTCAGGTGTCAAAGGATCCTCTACCCGCTTTTGTTCTTCTACCGCTATTTCTTCAGCTAAGTCTTCAGTAACGACTTCCCCTTCTTCATTAAATACAGATTCTGATTTATCTTTCCTTCGCCAGTTATCTTCATTCTTTCTTTCTCCCCACAAGTTTGTAAATTCTTTTTTACCATAAGAAACAGTTGAAGTATTATAAAAGTAAAAACTGGAACCTGCATTATTAAGCCTCATTCTACTTGAATTTGCTCTATAGTAGTTAGATGAAAGGTTTTGATTGCTTTCATCCGATTCAAGAGTTTTCTGTTTTTCTTTTTCTGCTTCAATCCAGCCTTGTATTTTTTTATTTAGATCTTCTTCCCCGAGAAGCGCCAGTTTTTGCAAACTGTCTTGTGTCTCAACTGTAATAAGATTCTCTACAAGCTTACTTAAACTGTTATATTTTTTTGCAACTGATTCATAATTGGGGTAAGTATCATCAATTATGACCATTGCGCTGTCATAGTATTTACCAGAAGGAATGTAATTTCTTTTTTCAAAAAACGCATCTGCAAGTGTGAGGCAACTTAATGCCCTTTGATAAATATTATCAGATGAAAAGGATACCGACTTCTTATATAGTTCTATTGATTCGTCTATCTTACCGTCGTTATATGAAATATTACCAAGCGCATAATAGATTTGATCGTAGTAAGGTTCATTCCATTTATTTTTCAGCATCTTGTTCAGCTCTTTTCTTAATGCTGATGAATTACCATCTCCTGTCGATACTCTCGCACTGTTGATTCTTGCATTAAAAAGCATTTCATAATCAGGTCTGCGTCTTAGAACCTTCTTGTATGCTGCCAACGCCTGTTCTTTTTTTCCTGTCTCCTGATAAAGCTGAGCCAAAATAAATGAATACCTGGTTTTCCTCTTATTCCCCTTGATATTTTTTATCCCGATATCCAAAAAACGTATGGCTTCATCATAGTGTTGTTGCTTGAGATGCATATCTGCTGCAACTATTGCCAGTTCTCCGTTTAGTTTATCAGGAAACTTAGTGTCATTTTCAAGTGTTTCGATCAGTTGTTGCGCTTCCGTATATCTTTCCGATTCATTTAAACTCCTTATAAACCATATATAAGCTTCATATTTAACAGGCTCATCTTTAAATTTTCTGATTATAAGCTGAAATGTACTGCTCGCCATAGGAAACTCCTTTTTGTATAAATAGGCTTTACCCATCATCATGTAAGCATCATCTACCCATCTGTTATACTCACTCTTGGCTTCAGCTTTTTTTCTGCTTCTTGATTTGTTCTTATTTACAGGAGGTTTTGTAATCGAATGAAATTTGATAAGCTTTTCCCCTTTTTCAATAGCAGTTGTCATATCTCCAGAAACGACTTTTTCGGTATTGGAAAGGCTTTCTTTAAATATCGGTAAAATCTTGGTGTAATCTTCTTCAACATTTTCTTCAATTTTCAATACTCCGGCCTTTAATGCTTCATTTCCGTTAAAATAAACATTGTAATGTGCATTAAGGTTATGAAATTCCCTGTTAATCAATGTATTCTTCTCAGTAGAACATGACGAAATCAGTACAACCAGGGATGAAAGAATCAAAAATCTATATATATAATATCTGTTCAATGCCAATGTTTTTATAGGAATTTAAAACTCCATTTTGTGAAATATATTGCGTCTCTGCTACAGGTTTTATAAATTTATGCAATAATACGAAACTTTGTAAAAATAGCATAGATTATTGATCCGTCAGCCTTCTTAGTTAATATCTCCTTATCGTAGTAATTTGCTGTGCTTTCTGCTATACAGGAAATAGATCACAAACCCAATCGCCATCCATATCACTAATCTTAACCATGTGTCTACAGGCAAAGAAATCATTTGAGCCATACATACTACTATTCCTATTATTGGAAATAATGGTACAAATGGCACCTTAAATGGCCTGTGTGCATTAGGATTTGTCTTTCGTAATACTATAACGCTGACACATACTATTACAAATGCCAGAAGAGTTCCTATTGATACCAGCTCTCCAAGTATGCCTATAGGAAGGATACCTGAAATTAATGCAGCTAATAGTCCTGTAACTATGGTTGTTATGTGAGGAGTATGATATTTATGGTGTATCTTTGAAAAGCTTTGCGGAAGTAATCCATCATTAGCCATCGTATAAAAAATACGAGTCTGGCCCATTATCATTACCAATACAACTGAAGTTAATCCGGCAAGAGCCCCGATTTTAACCAGTGGACGAAGCCAGAATAAGGACTTTCCTGCTTTGTCAATGGCCAGAGCAATAGGCGCAGGGTCGTTCAATTCTTTGTAATTTACTATTCCTGTAAGTATAGCTGCTACTGCTATATAAAGTACCGTACATACAACCAGCGATCCCAGAATTCCAATCGGCATGTCTTTCTGAGGATTTTTTGTTTCCTGCGCAGCTGTTGAAATGGCATCAAAACCAATATACGCAAAGAAAATTACAGCAGCTCCGGTAAATATTCCTGAAATACCAAACGACCCAAAACTTCCAGTGTTTTCCGGAATGAAAGGCGTCCAATTGTCAGTGTTAATATATGAAATCCCAAAGCCGATGAAAAGAAGAATAACTGCAACCTTGATGAAAACGATTATGTTATTGATACGACTTGATTCCTTAATGCCCACATATAATAATGTTGAAACTAAAACTACCAGAATAATGGCCGGAAAGTTTATTATACTGCCTGTTAATATCCATCCTTCTCCAGGAATATGGTTTATTGGCGCAGAGCAAAATTCAGGAGGAATAATTATACCGAAATCTTTTAAAAAACTCACTAAATATCCCGACCATCCAACAGCAACTGTAGATGAAGCAAAAAGATACTCAAGAATAAGATCCCATCCGATTATCCAGGCAAAGAACTCACCCAGAGTCGCATAAGAATATGTATATGCACTTCCTGCAATTGGAATCATAGATGAAAACTCAGCATAACAAAGTCCGGCAAATACACACCCAACTGCTGATAATATAAATGATAAAACTATTGCCGGCCCGGCATAATTTGCAGCTGCAGTACCCGTCAGAACGAAAATACCTGTTCCTATAATTGCTCCTATACCCAGAGCAACTAAGTTCCTGGCAGTAAGCTCTCTTTTTAATCCTGAAGTGTTTTCTGCCTCATTTATCAAGTG
>CAYUEI010000054.1:0-6044 GCA_964443445.1 uncultured Prolixibacteraceae bacterium
TTAGTTTGTTTATTGCAGGAGGCATCTGGGCAATATTAAAGCTAAGAATAAAGTTTAAAGCAATTCTTATTACTCTCGTTTCTCTTTTACTGGTTATATTCACTTTCCAGGATCAGATATTGCAAAAGCTGGAACAAAACTCACAGGATTCCTCTGCCAATCTTTTCGATCATCTTTCTTCCATGACCAATATCTCTACCGATGCCTCAAACCTTGAAAGAATTAACAGATGGAACTGTGCCATTAAAATGTTTAAAGAGCGTCCTGTTTTTGGATGGGGACCCGGAACTTATGCAATGAAATACGCTCCTTATCAAGTAGCATCACAAAGAACAATAATAAGCACAAACTCAGGCGATGGAGGAAATGCTCACAGCGAATATCTTGGAGCAATGGCTGAAACAGGAATAATTGGCTCTATCAGCTTTATTGTTTTAATGATTTCAGTTATTACAATCGCTATTAAGGCCTATTCAGCTACAGACGATAAAAGACTAAAGACACTTATTGTTTCTGCTTTATTGGGCTTAATAACCTATTATTTTCATAGTATTCTCAATAACTTTCTTGATACCGACAAAGCATCAGTTCCCTTCTGGGGTTTTACTGCTATAATTGTTGCTATTGATATTTTTATTAAAAGGCAAAAAAATACCTGTCTTGAAAGCCTGGACAGGTAACAGTTATTTATATTTTCAAATATTAATCAGTAAACCAGAGTTCCAATATTATTCCCTGTTAATACTTTCTTTAAGTTTCCTTCAGTGTCCATATCGAAAACGATTATCGGCATTTTATTTTCCTTACACATTGCAGTAGCAGTAAGATCCATAACTTTTAACCCTCTATTGTAAACTTCATCATATGTTATTTTATCAAATTTAACAGCATCCGGATTCTTTTCGGGATCATCGGTATATACACCATCAACGCGTGTACCTTTAAGCATAACATCAGCTTCTATTTCAACGGCCCTTAATGCTGAAGCTGTATCCGTTGTAAAAAATGGATTACCCGTTCCTGCAGAGATAATTGCAATTTCTCCCTTTTGAAGTGCTGTAATTGCTTTCCCCTTAGAATAATATTCCCCAATAGGTTCCATTCTTATTGCTGAAAAAGTATGGGCCTGCAGACCTATATTTTCTAAAGCAGATTGTAATGCAAGACTGTTTATTACTGTGGCCAGCATTCCCATCTGATCACCTTTTACTCTTTCAAAACCCTTTGCTGCTCCGCTTAAGCCACGAAATATATTACCCCCGCCTATTACAATACCAATTTGAATTCCCAGATCAGAGATTTCTTTAATCTGCATCGCATAGGAATTTAATCTGTCAGTATCAATGCCATAGCCTTTAGAGCCCATTAAAGATTCTCCTGAAAGTTTTAATAATATTCTTTTATAAGGAATGTTCATAATAGCTTTTTTAAATTTTAATTCAAATATAATAGTACAAATCAGAATATCTTACTAAAAATTGATTTAGAAATAAATGCTTCTTCCTGATGATTAACTATTGGTAACGGATAATCAATATTTTCAATGTATTTTCTGTCAGGATTATGAATTTCTTTATTGGATAAACCTTTAATCTCCGGTATCCACTTCCTGATATAAATGCAATCTGAATCGAATTTCCTTTGTTGAGCCCAGGGATTAAAGATTCTGAAATAAGGCTGGGCATCACAACCCGTTGATGCAACCCACTGCCAGTTTCCATTGTTGACTGAAGGATCGTAATCTATAAGCTTTTCAGCAAAATATATTTCCCCTTTTTTCCAGTCGATGTGAAAGTCTTTAACCAATAATGAAGCAACAATCATCCTGACCCTGTTGTGCATATAGCCGGAGCTGTTAAGCTCTCTCATCCCTGCATCAACAATCGGGAAGCCGGTTTCTCCCTTACACCACTTTCGAAATAAAGCGTCATCGTCATCCCACGCTATATTTTCATATTTCAGGTTAAAGGATTTCTTAAAGACATAAGGAAAATGATATGAAATGTAAGAGAAAAAATCTCTCCAGAATAAAGACCTTATTAAAGGATGGTCATCGCTGAAAAAGTAGCATATTTTATGGTAGGTCTCTCTTATTGAGATAGTACCAAATCTATGATGTGCCGATAAAAGTGAAGTTCCCCTGAGAGAAGGTAAATCTCTTGTCTTATTGTAATCAGATAGTGTTTCTATCTGTTCAAGAAGTGTTTCACCTTCTTTTCTCCCACCGTTCAGGTATCCTTTCAATCCCGCATTGAAATACTTGTCTTTAAGCTCTTTCAGTGATAATGTGCCTTTAATATTATCAGAGAAATAATTCCTGTAGTTATTGTCAACTGGTAAGGGGATTCTTAAACCCCTAACCCTATTAAAGAAAGGTGTAAATACCTGATATGGTTTTCCATCAGTCTTAGAAACATTTTCGGGTTCTGTTAACAGACAATCTCCGTATGAAATAAAATCTACTCTTTTATCTCTGCATAAAGCGCCTAAACTATTATCTGAAGTTAAATAACAAGGCGAAAAATCCCTGTTTACAAATATTGAATTTACATTCAGGTCAGTAAGTAAACGGTTTAAAATATCTGCCGGATTTCCATTAAATATATAAAGATAAGACCCTGACTTTCTTAGTTCAGAATCCAGTTCCTGAAGTGAGTTAAATAAAAAGTTAATGCTGCTCTTTCCAAAAGGCGATTCCGAATTTACATTTTCATCTAATATATAAACAGGAATAACTTTTTCTGATTTTTCCAATGCAGCAATAAGTGCAGTATTATCTACCAGTCTTAAGTCACTTCTAAATATATGCAGTGACAGTTTATAAGGTTTCACTGTTTAATAATTTTCTGAATTATGGAATTCATTTTTTTATCTCTGTAATCAATTTTAAGAAAATATATTCCTGAATTGAAAGAAGAAAGATCAATGTATCTGTTGCTTATCGATTCTCTATCTAAGCTCAATAATGTTCTTCCATTAACATCAAAAACCATTATTGAAGAAATTTTATCACTGCTATTTAAAAATAATCCTGTTTTAAAAGGATTTGGATATAATAAGTTACAGTTATCTCTTGATATAACGGCACTTGAACCTGTATTCAAACTTCGGAGTCTGATTACTTCATTGTTATATATCCTTGCAATAGCATCGTCATGGAATATCAGAGTATTTTCATCATTTTTTGATTCAGCAGAAGCTGTCCAGTTATGTGTTCCTGTTATTACAAGAGGGTCAGAATTTTCATGATAATAATCAACTACTGCAAATTTATGATGTATCGTAGGAGCATCTGGCCATGATAAGCCTGAAGGATTTGAAAAGCCTTCAATATCAGCACCTGATTTTCTCATAAGCTCATACTCGGTACTATCGTATTCCACATAATCAATAATTCCAAAAACCTCTACGCCCTTTTCACTGACAGTTTGTATCGTCTGACCAAGGGCATCGGAAGTAAAAGCCATCATTGCTATACTCAATTCGTAATCGGCAGTTTTCAATGATTCAACGATGTGTTTCTCTGTTTTATCTGATGGTGAAAAGTATAATTCAACTAATTTATCATCGATAATAAATTTATTGGGTGAATTTTGCTTTTTAGCAAATCCAAAAACACCTTTGTCGTAATTGGGTGTATCGGAAGAACCTCCCCACAACTCTTCAAATTCAAAGGTGTATGCTTTTGCAAGAGATTTATCCTGAATACAAATCAGATTATTTGCATCCATTGCCAGGTTATTGTAGGTCCAGTTGACTGATCCTGTAACGACCCAGCTGTTCAATTCACTTTCCCTGTCGACAACAATAAACTTATGGTGCATTATACCATCAGTATTGCCCCACATTACATTTGCATATTGCATAATGGAAGTGAAAAAAGGATCAGTCGAAGTATCATCAGTTATTATCCTGACTTTAACACCTGACTTTGCTTTCTCAGTTATTGCATCAAATATCCTTTGATTTTGATTATCGCTGCAGGGGCAATGATTCACTACATCATAAATTGCTATATCCAGAGTTGTCTTAGCTTTCTCAATATATGAAACAATAGTATCAGTAAATGATTCCACATAAAACTCTTTATCGTAAAGATCTTCGTTTTCATTAGTTTCAGTAAATGATCCGTATCCAAAGTAGAATTTCATTTCTCCACTTGAATTTGACTTAGTTGTATATGATTTTACGTATGAAATAGTAGTATCGGAATTCAATACTGAATATGCTTTGATAAAATATAATTCACCCGATTCAAGTTCAGGTATAATAATTTGATGTTCAATGCTTAATTCACTGTTTTTCATTATCCCTAAGTCCAAATCAGGAGTCTTGCCATAAATTATTTCAGTTGATGATTCACTGTTTGTTATCCAGGTCAAAGTAATTGCATTTCCTGTAATATCAGTTTGTGAAGGTTCTTCTGTAAAATATAAGGGAGCATTGATAATTAAATCATCAGCAGACCTTGGTTCTATCTTGTAAACTTCATAAGAAAAGTCAACTACTCCGGTTATTGAATATGAAATTCCCTCTTCCGGGGTGAACTTAAAGATGAAATCATTTATTACAACCTGTCCGCTACCATCATCTGCTGCCCACTCTCCATAACCAAGGTTTGTATTTGTACATTTGGCATTTAAAACCTTTACCAGCACTCCTTCATATTGCTCAGCAACTTCACCTGTCTTTACTTCAACAGGAGCAGGAATTTCCTTCCCCGATGCAAGTATCTGAAATGAAGTCAGTGTTTTGATCTCTGTTAAATTATAATATTCAGCTACTGTGCCTGTGATAATTACTGAATCTCCTGATATTGGCATTGGATTTCGGGAAGGGTCATAAACATATACCCCTGTCCATGCAGCATCACCATCCTGGACAAAATATCCGTTTCCCGATGAAACACCTGTTACAATTCCGGTTATTGTAACCGACTGGCCTTCCAAAGGCGACTTGTCCTGCCTGCCCTGAACTTCAGATATAGGTGTTTGAGCCAGAATAATCAAGCAAAAAACCGAAAGCAATAAACTCAGCAATAAGCGTTTCATCGCGGAATTTTTAATTAATTACTAATTTTTTAATTATCTCTTCTCCCTTCCTGCACCTTATTTTTAAAATAACAACCCCATCGCTGCCATTTAAAAACAACTCTGATGACGTTGAATGTGGTGTTACTTTACAAATACACCTGCCTGTAATATCTAATACTTTAATTTCATCAATAATGTTTTCTGATTCAACGGATATTTGATTACTCAATGCATTCTGATAAATACGGATTGAATTTTCTTCTATGAAATCTACGTTTGTTAGTGAAGAATAAAAATCAAAGGATTTATTAATTATTTCATTACCAGACCCATCCTTAACTCCATTTATAGTTAAAGTATGATTTCCTAAGCTCAGATCCTTAATTTGAATAATAACTGTAGTGCCTTCATCATACCTGTAGGCTGCAACAACTTTAATATTATCACTAAAACTGTAGTTAAGAGCATTCTCTGAAGATACTTTATCTACTGCTTCATCAAACTCGACTGTTATCCATTCTTTATCTATAACTGAAACATTTACTATCTCAGGACTGATATTATCTTCTTCTATTTCAAAGTCTTTATAATCTCTGACAAGAATCTGATATGTATTCTGAAACTGACTTACAATACCTGTCACACTTGTAACACCCTTTGGCAGTTTCTTTCCTACAAGTCGTGAACCATATCGTGAATATAGAGTAGAAGTACCTGTTTCGTCAGAGAATTTATATGAAGAATTTTCATCAGGAACAACAACTCCCCCATTAGAAAAAGTAACATTATTGATCTTCACCAGCATACCTTCATACTTTTCTCCTATTTGAGATGAAGTAATTTGAACAGGGTCTATTGACTTATTGTTTTCAAAATTAAAACAATAGGAAACATCTGTCATTTCGGTTAAGTTGTTATACTCAACAACCTTTCCGGTAATAACAATGCTATCACCAATATACCCGGTTTTAAGAGTGCCAAAAACACAAATTCCCGAATTTTGATTATTGT
>CAYUEI010000054.1:6144-14789 GCA_964443445.1 uncultured Prolixibacteraceae bacterium
CCAAAGCTCTTTCCGAATAACAACTTTACTGACTCAATACTATCGTCCGATGAAACATAGGTCACTATCCTGACAACATCCCCCGGTTTCGGGAACTCAGGTTCCATTATTGTTTTAGAGATTACTATGTTTTCGGGTGATTTACCGGCCCATATCATTTCTGCAAATTCAGGATTATCAACAAAAGGATTTCTGTTTCTTTGGATAGAATAAATTCTTTCATTTCTTCTCCTTTCAAAGTCAGTTGGCGGATAAAGTCTGTTCCATTCAAGTAAGGCCGACAAGTCGCCATGGGTTGCCAATGAGCCATTGGTGATACCATTTACAGTTTCCAGATCCATTTCACCTTCTTCACCTTCATACCGGGTTGCCATATAAAAAACAATCCTGGCTACCTGCCCTTTTGTTGAAGGTCCCGGTTCCCAGTAATTTTCATTATACCAGCATTCAGTTGCTTCACTATGTCGAAAACCCTTTGGCTGTACTTTGCCAAAGTCTTTATTGCTTTTGTCTTCATTTACAGATGCATCTTCCGGTCTTAAGTTGTGAGCGTCGCCATCCATAGGTCTTATGCCGGCAAAATTACCATGCGATTTAGCCCAGACATGTTCCCTGTTTATATAATCTCCTCCGGTTCCGTAAGTTGTAGCATCCTGAGACCTTTGAGTATAAAACAGAATTACGTTATTCGGATTGTTTACATCAGCATCAGTATAGTTTATGATATAACGAGCCTGACTATATGAAAAGTCAACATGCCCGCTGATTATATCATTCAGGGCACTTTTAAGCTCTTGTCCGCTTTTACCTGAAGCTGAATCATAATAACCTACAGGCTGGGCAAAAACAATATTACAAAAAAGCAACAGGACAATAATTAAAAAATTAAATCTCATCCTTAGAAATTCATTTTTAAACTCATATTATAAGTACGGCCAAGCCCAAAGAAAACAGCAGTTGATTTAGCATCAAATGAGTTGTATGTCTGCCCGTTATATGCATCATTATTCTGAGCATTTATAATTCTGTCCTTATCAAGTACATTCAGGATGTTGAACCTGACCTGAAATTTCTTGCTAAATAACCGGAAATTATATCCTGCGTGAAAATCTAAAATATAATATGCAGGTATCCTCCATGAATCTCTTGCCGGGCCATGCTCTCCGGTTGCTTCATCATACCAGGTGTATGATTTGGGTTTACCATTCAAGGAGATAGGATCAAAATCAGCAAAGTAATCAGCAAAATAAGTTACTTTAGGAGTGAAATACAGTCCTTTTATCGGTTCCCATCTTATTTCTCCAACGATTTGTGTCTGAGCAGAATTACCTACATGAACACCTTTGGCATCAAAATATTGTGACTTAATAAGATTCTGATTATCATCGTAAACTCTTACAGTATCAGCAGAATTCCATCTCCAGTCGCCTAAAGATACTAAACCCTGAAAATCAAGATTATCAGTTATTTTATAAATAAAATCAAGCTCAACTCCCATGTGTAAAGCATTCATACCATTTATATTGACTGAAAATTCTTCATATTCTCCGGGAGAAGTTTCAACAGCAATCTTAGAGGCACTATCAACAGGTTTATTTTCCCAGATTGTGTAGTAAGAATTTAGGTTTGCCGAGAACCTGCTACTGCTATATGAATAACCAAGCTCGACAGCCTTGACAATTTCATTTTTGATTTCTCTGAATATAGTATTGTCATAATCATATACATTGTTGAACCTTGGAGCTTTGCTCAGATAACCCAGATTAACAAATGCATTCATGTGCTTAGTAAAGTTATAATTGGCTCCACCTTTGGCAGTAAAACCAGGAAACCAGTTCCATTTGGTAAATTCCACTTTATTACCATCTATGGTTTTATAGGTAAACCCTTCACGCTCCTTAGCATCATATGTTTTACGCATTATAATGTAGTCTGATCTTTGGTATCCTGAATTTGCACCTGTCAGATTTATAAACGTACTAATCTTGTCATCCTTATATTCCCACTGTCCGAAGATCCCGCCCCAGCGCACATATCCATCATTGTGAAAGTTGTTTATATCACCTTCCTTCAATATATATTTTGATTTGGTACTCTCATCCCAATCAGTGATATAGTCAAATACAGCATAATCGCCACCAAGAAGATCATAAACTTCTTCATAGTGCATACCTCTGTAACTTCTCAGGTCTATACCTCCCGAAAGATTATTTCTTTCATTCAACTCGTAAGTTATTGTAGATAAAAGTCCGAACCAACGGTGACTGTTAACCAGCCTTCTCATATAATTTCCTGAATTATGAAGTTCAGGATCAAATAAAGAGTTTATTGAGTAATTACTAACATTCTTGTCATATATAGACTGGAAATCCATAAGCCCAAGTGAATCTTTCATTGAAACAGGAGTACCTTTTGCTCTGATGCCACCCCCATTACCAATTGATAAGTAAGCTATACTTGAAACGACAATCTTATCGTTTACTAACCATGTATCTTTGAATGTAAACTGAGGTTTATGATATTCATTGATCCTTTCATTAAAAGGCTCAGATTTGGCATCAGGGTTTTCAGCTGTACGTGCCAGATAGCCCCAATGCTGATTATATCTTGTCCCGTGAGGAATTATTTTAGCTATATCTGTTTCAGGTACACCAAGCTCACGTGCAAGCTCTGAATCAAAATATTGTATTGGCAACATATACGATCTCTGACCATGCCTTTGAGGCGCTCCGTAACCGGATAATGACAATGTATGCTTGCCAATTTTTTTATCAACCTTCAGATAATAAAAGAAGCCTTTTGACCAGGTCTGATCAACCCATCCGTTTCCTTGTTTATAAGAACCCGCAGCTGTAATCGACCAGTTGTTTTTTAGTATACCTGAAGAATAACCAAAGCTTGTACGAAGATATCCGTCTGAACCAACTTCCTGCATTATACTGGCTTCCTTGCGGTTGTCAAATCCTTTTGTAATAATGTTGATTGTTCCTCCGACAGAAGGAAGGGCAAGCTTTGAAGCACCCAACCCTCTTTGAACCTGAATAGAACGGGTTACAGCATCAAGACCAAACCAGTTTGACCAGTAAACCTGTCCGTTTTCCATGTCATTCACAGGAACTCCATCCAGCAATACTCCAACGTTTCTTGAACTGAATCCCCTGATCGTTACTTCAGCATCTCCGTCACCCCCTCCGGTTGTTGTGGCATATACGCCGGGAGTAGAATTCAATACCATTGGTATATCCTGAGCTGCAATTATCTCTTCAAGCTTCTTTGGACTAATTGTTGAAAAAGCAACAGGTGTTTCCCTTGCTCTTGCAACATCAGCAACAACATTTATCTCATCAAGTTCAAGGGCTGTTTCGAGTTCAACATTTAAAACGATATTCTTCCCTTTTATTTCAATGTTTTGATTATTTGGGGAATATCCAACATATGAAATCACAACTTCGTATTTACCACTTGGCAATACAACTTCGTAATTCCCATTTACATCTGTAATTGTACCAAAAGTTGTCCCTTTTATTAGGACATTTGCGCCTATTAAAGTTTCCCCTGAATTTATGTCTCTTACTATGCCATTTAACTTAAACTGGGCAAAAGAAGATATAACAGATATCAGCAGAAAGCCGATAATTAAAAGTTTCTTCATCTACATAAAGTTATTTAACAGAAATCTTACTGCTTTCGAATTTATTGCCACAATAAGAAACTGACAATATGTAAATACCTGATTTTATACCCTGAAGATTTACTATATGGTTCTTCAATCCGCTTTTAAAATTTTCTGAATATACTTTCCTCCCGTCAATTGAAAAAACAGAAATATTTGATATAGCATCTGAAGATTTCACGCTGAATGCCTTTTCAACTCCCGCAAGCGGAAGAACCTTCAAATCGGCAGACTTAATCGATTTGCTTGATACCGGAGTCTCTGAAAATATTGCCTTTGCATTGATCCATTTAGTTTCAGATGTACCATCATTAACAGAAACGCTCATGTATAAAGTGTCCCATGTGCTTTCAACCATTGCACTCTGATCGTTTACGGTAATTTCACCTGTTTCCCTGTTAATTTTAAATGGTTCTTTTCTTACTTCCAGACTATTATAAATATAATTTCCTTTGTTTATAAAATACTTTAAAGCATCACCCTCAGCATCTGTAGCTTCAAGTTTTCCAACTAAAGTACCGGCAGGACTTTGTTTCCATACAACAAATTCAAATGAATCCTTAGTAAAAGCAGGAGTTGCATTTGCCGGAGCAATGTCGCATTTATGCCATCCCAGATAATGGAATGTATTTGCTGATAATGAATCCCATTCAGCAAGGGGATTAAACATAGAAGGATTTGCCGTAACACCTGCCACTATATTTGATTTTCTTGTAAGAGTATGATCGGCAGTAATACCAATACCTACACCTGTAAAAAAAGGAGAAGTGTTGGTCCAGCATCTGACAAGTGAAGTTGATCCGGGCATTGCTGCTTCTCCAGGTCTTGGTGCACCCCAGCGGGCAAACAAATCAACCAGGGTTCCGTCAGTTTTCTCAAGGGCAATTGCATCGTCACCATTATGATACAAGGCCTTGCTTACATTATAATCCGGGCAAAGAAATGCATCAGCTCTGTCGGCAAGCTGTTCCCATACCGGAGCTTCCTGATCTACGCCATTCGGATCTCTCTTATCAATAACACATACGTAAGTTCTGTATGGTTTCAACTCTACATCAGGTAAAACTGTATACCAGTTTGAAGAAGCCGGAGGGACATCAGACCCGTTGGAATAACGTGTCAGCCTGTAATTCTTCAAATTTATAGAAGCTGAAGTGGGATTATAAACTTCGATAGCTTTATTATTTGACCATCCTTCAACATACTCTGAAATTATCAGATCAGTCTGAGCAAAAATCGTCATACTACACAAAAGTGCAAGCAAAGAAAGAAATAATTTATTCATTATAATTCGCAATTAAATAGGTTAGTAAAGAATGACAAAATTAAGATATTTAAACGAATATTTTCCTGAGCTATATCCATATTGATGATAAATTTGAAAATGTCTTTAAAGGAAAATTATTATACAGCATAAAACAAAAGTTAGAATAAATTGTCGACAAGAGTATTTAGTCTTTTTGGGTAGAAATAATAAAAATTGTATCCTTTTTTTTCTAATCCAATATAAGTTTAAATCCAATCTCAACCCAACCTCATTCGTATCAAATACCAAAATCCTCCCTCTCTTATGGTGTTTGATACGAATGTGGTACGAATGTGGTACGACTCAGGTACAGTTCAGAGATAAGTAAAAAAATATTTTTAACCCTTTACGGATAAAATCTCTTTAGCTTGTAAAAGAAATAATTTTAATCTATCCGGATTATTAAAATTATTACTAAAAGATTCGTTCTTTAGTCACAAAAAAACCCCATGAAGATAATAAGACTTAGTTTTTATTTATTAATAATTCATTTCAGTGCAGCTGCGCAGGAATTCTCTAATTCTTTGAAAATTTATGACCCCATTTACAACCTTGGTTTAGGATCTAAATTTCATTTAATTCCAGAAAAAAATTACTCATTTGACAGAATTATTAGTGAAGACTTTAATAACTTATTCTTATACAAAAGTTATCAAAAGCCTGATTTTTCTTTTCTATTTAACCCTTTTGAAAAACATTCCTTCCATAACAAAAATGATTATTTCTCTTTCAGGGCAGAGCCGGAATATTCATTTTTCAGCTTCGACTTTCATTTAAAACCTCTTCTGAAGATGAATAAAACAGATGTTTACTTTTTTGGGAATTTTTCTTTATCGGAGAAAAGGATCTTGAATGGAAATACTATTTCATATATTCCGGGAAAAAGAGACCTTTACTGGGAAACAGGTATTGGCATTAATTATGAATTTAGTGAAAAACAAAATGCCTTTCTGGAATATTCCAGACTATTTATAAACCAAAGCTTCCAAAGCCCACCAAAATTTGGGATAAATCCGGAGTATTATAAGGCAGGCATAAGATATAAATTCTAATATTAACTTTAAATAAAATAGGAATATTCGGATTTAGATATCTTCAATCTAAGAATAAATGATACTTTGATTTTGCTAACTTTACTTTTTAAAATTTGAAAGATGGCTTTAAATAAATCAGAAATAGAAGAAATAATTAAAAAGGATGGGTTTTATAATGAAGATATTCCATCTGGGATAAATCTGAAGGAAGAAATAATAAAGCTCAAAAAAGAAAAGAATGCAGTAATACTCGGGCATTATTACATTGGAGGTGAGCTTCAGGATATTTCTGATTTTGTGGGCGATAGTCTTGCCCTTGCGCAGGAAGCAGCACGCACAAATGCTGATATTATTGTTTTCGTGGGAGTGCATTTCATGGGTGAAACAGCTAAGATTATCAATCCTTCAAAAAAAGTAATCCTGCCTGATTTAAAAGCCGGATGTTCATTGGCAGAATCAGCACCAATTGAGAAATTCAGGCAATTTAAAAGCCGGTATCCTGAGCATAAGGTAATAAGCTATATCAATTGTACTGCTGATTTGAAAACAGAAACCGATATAGTTTGTACTTCTTCAAATGCAGTTAAAGTAGTTGAAAGTTTTCCCAAAGATGAAAAGTTAATCTTCGGTCCCGATAAGAATCTTGGTAATTACATTAATTCAGTTACAGGAAGAAATATGGTTCTTTGGGATGGAGCTTGCATGGTACATGAGAAATTTTCAGTTGAGAAGATAGTAGATTTAATGAAATCGCATCCTGATGCTGAATTGATTGCCCATCCTGAATGTGAAAAACCTTTATTGCTGATTGCCAATTATATTGGATCAACAGCAGGACTTTTAAAATATGTAAAAACAAGCAATTCAAATAAGTTTATCGTTGCTACTGAAAGTGGTATTTTGCATCAGATGCAGAAAGCTTGTCCCAAAAAAATATTCATCCCGGCACCATCTGTTGATTCAACCTGTGGATGTAACGATTGCAGTTTTATGAAGCTCAATTCATTGAAGAAGTTATATCTGTGTTTAAAGTATGAAATGCCTGAAATTATACTTCCGGAAGAAGTAATTGAAAAAGCAGGAAAGCCTATTAAAAGAATGTTGCAGTTAGGTTGATATTGAATTAACTATCTCAATAAACCAATTTTAACAAGACAATAACAAAACCGGATATTCTTTGCACTTTAAAATCATTAAATTTGGTACTTATTAAAAGCCGGATATGATGGTTAGATTTTTAATAATTATTTTCTTTACATTTTTCAGCCTACCCTTATTAAAAGGGGCCAACATCGAATGGTCAAATTCCAGAGGCAATTCTTCACTTCAGGGGTCAACAAACTATGAATTTCCACAGAAACCAAAGAAAAAATGGTCATATAAATCTGAATCTGCTTTAAAATCGGCACCCGTAATTAAGGATGGAAAGATAATAGTCGGCTCTACAAATGGAGAGCTGTTGTGTCTTGATTTAAAGGGAAATCTGATATGGAAATTCAATTCAGGAAATTCAATTGAAGCTCCGGCGCTTATCAATAATGATGTCGTTTATTTTGGAAATCTTTCAGGATCATTATTTGCCATCAACATTAAAACCGGGAAAAAAATATGGGAATATAAAACCGGGAATCAAATTATGGGAGCCCCGGCATTTATTGATCTTGGCAATAAAAAGATAATAGCAGCAGGCAGTTACGACTTCTATCTTCATGGTGTTGATGCTTTTACCGGAAAAGAAATCTGGAAATACGAATCGGATAATTACCTGAACAGCTCGCCTGCTATTGAAAACAATAAAGCAGTTTTTGGAGGATGTGATGGATTTCTTCATATTGTTGATGTAAAAACCGGGATTTTGGATTCTAAAGTTGAGATAGCCACTTATGTTGCTTCTTCGCCTGCATTGATTGACAGTAGAGCATATGTTGGTGATTATAGCGGGGGGTTGACATGTATCGATTTAATAAAAAAGAAAATAATATGGAAGTATGAAAATAAGGAATCGGATCTTCCTTTTCTTGCTTCACCCTCAGTAAATAATGAAAAAGTTTTTATTGGAAGCAGGGATAAGAATTTATATTGTTTTGAAAGAAAAACAGGAAAGATACTCTGGAAAAGAAATACAGGCTCTAGAGTTGATGCTTCAACGGTAATAAATAAAAAGCATGTTTTGGGAGTCAATATGAGAGGAGATTTATTTCTTCTTGATATTCAAACCGGTAAAAATATATGGACTTATGAAATAGGGACACCGGTGATTAATACACCTGCGATAACAGAAAAAGGCATTGTAGTAGCATGTGCTGACGGGAATATTATATTTATAGGCAATTGAAAATCAATCCATTTAAACATTATATATACTTAAAATGAATATAGTTCAGATCATACCTGGTTCAGGGGGAACATTTTACTGCGGTAACTGTCTTCGCGACAGCAAATTTGTAAGCACCATGATTAAAAACGGGCATAATGTCGTTAAAGTTCCTATGTACCTTCCGCTTTTTTCTGATGAACATGACATCTCGGATGTACCGGTTTTTTATGGAGCAATAAGCATATATCTCAAACAATTATATCCTGTTTTCAGAAAAGCACCGAAGTGGTTTGACAATTTTCTGAATTCAAAGCC
>CAYUEI010000055.1:0-14499 GCA_964443445.1 uncultured Prolixibacteraceae bacterium
ATCCAGCGTGTTGCTTCTATGAAATCAACGGCATAGTTGTTATGTTCTTCAATCCCCGTTCCTATTGAAAGCACGTTAGGGTCGAAAATAATATCTTCGGGTGGAAAGCCCACTTCTTTGGTTAGTATGTTGTAAGCTCTTTGACAGATATCCTTACGTCGTTGCAGGGTGTCGGCCTGTCCTGTTTCATCAAAGGCCATAACAACCACTGCTGCTCCGTATTGCAAAATCCTGTGTGCCTGTTCCCTGAATTTATCTTCACCCTCTTTCAGACTAATAGAGTTTACTATCGATTTCCCCTGCAGACATTTAAGTCCGGTTTCTATAACATCAAACCTTGATGAATCGATCATTACAGGCAGCCTTGATATTTCAGGCTCAGACATCATCAGGTTCAGGAAGGTGTGCATTTCTTTTTTGGCATCAAGCATTGCATCATCCATGTTGACATCAATAACCTGAGCTCCACCTTCTACCTGGTTGCGGGCTATTGAAAGGGCTTCTTCATATTTGCCTTCGCTAATCAGGCGGGCAAACTTCCTTGACCCTGCCACATTACACCGCTCACCGATGTTTACAAAGTTCGAGCTTTTACTGATGGTGAGAGGCTCCAGACCGCTTAGCTTAGTTTTGTGATCGGAAGCATTTATTTTATGGGGAGCTGCCTTTTCAGCCAGCTTTGCAAATTCATGTATATGACCGGGGGTAGTGCCGCAGCATCCCCCAATGATGTTAACTGTTTTTTTATCAAGGAATTCCTTAATCTGGGAAGCCATTATTTCGGGAGACTCATCATAAAGGCCGAAGTGATTTGGCAGTCCGGCATTAGGATGAGCACTAACGAAAAATGGAGCTTTGGCAGCTATATTTTCAAGGTAAGGCTTCATGTCTTTAGCCCCAAGCGAGCAGTTTAACCCTACTGATAAAGGTTTGAAATGAGATAGCGAATTCAGGAATGCTTCAACCGTTTGTCCCGATAATGTACGTCCGCTGGCATCAGCAATAGTACCTGAAATCATAACAGGAATTTCAATCCCCTTTTCTTCAAACACCTCATCAATGGCTATCAATGCAGCCTTTCCGTTCAGTGTGTCAAATATTGTTTCAACCAGCAGTAAGTCAACACCCCCGTCGATCAGTCCACGTACTTGTGTTTTGTAAGCTTCTTTCATTTCATCGAAAGAAACAGCCCTGAATCCCGGATCATTAACATCGGGACTTATAGAACAGGTTTTATTTGTTGGTCCAACAGACCCTGCAACAAAACGAGGCTTTTCAGGAGTAGAATATTCAGTTGCTTTTTCAGCTGCTATTCTTGCAGAAACCTTGTTCAGCTCGTAGGACAGGCTTTCAGCTCCATAATCAGACAGCGATATTGAAGTAGCATTGAAAGTATTTGTTTCAATAATATCAGCTCCGGCATCAAGATAGCGCAAATGAATTTCCCTGATAATATCAGGTCGTGTCAAAGAAAGGATATCATTGTTTCCCTTCTGTTCCTTTTTCAGAAAATCAAGTTCAGGCGACCTGTAATCATTTTCAGCAAGGTTGTATTGTTGTATCATTGATCCCATTGCACCATCGAGGACCAGTACCCTTTTTTCAAGTTCTTTGCGTATATCTTTTGCCATAATATTATTTACCTGTCCCTTATTGTTTAAAATAAAGGAGTATGGGATTTATATTGAATAGTCAACAGTGGCAAATATAATACAATAGAGGCTGAGAATAAGTGATATTAGCAACGAGGATATCGATAAAAGATGATAATGAAGAAAAAATTAAGATTGGAAATGTTGGGATGCCTTAGTGGTAGGCTTTATTCAATTAATTCATAATTAGTACTACGCCCTCCTGGATCCTCTTGTTTTAGAATCCCTTTTTCAATTAAATCCTTAATATCTCTTAAAGCAGTATCTGAAGAACATTTATTAATCTTGGCCCATTTTGATGTTTTAAGCTTTCCATCAAATCCATCTAAAAGCTTATTTAACATCAGTCTCTGTCGGTTATTTAAATCAGTAGCTTTATTTTTATCCCAAAAGTCAGCCTTTTGAAAAACTTTTTGAGTTGACTTATCTGTATTTTTTAATGAATGATACAAACAATTGAGAAACCAATTTAACCAATCAGTTATATCTCCATTACTATACTGTGCTTTTTGTAAAATTTTGTAATATTCTTTTTTTTCAATAAGCATTTGATTTGAAAGACTATAAAATCTCTGAGGACTATCTTCTGAGCGTGCTAGTATCATATCGGAAAGAGCCCTTGCAATTCGGCCATTCCCATCATCGAAAGGATGTATAATGATAAACCGGAAATGAGCAATTGCTGCTTTTATAACCAAATCTATTTTGGAATCGCTGTTAAACCAATTTAGAAATAATTCCATTTCTTGCTTTACTCTTTCGGGTGCCGGGGCTTGATAATGGATCTTCTCTTTGCCCATAGCACCTGAGACCACCTGCATTTCTCCATTACGATAACATCCTGTGTCTATCCTGTGCATTCCACTCCATCCGGTTGGAAACAATGCTGCCTGCCAACCAAATAATCGTTCTTCATTTAATTCCTCATTGTAATTCTGTGTTGCATTCAACATCATTTCAACTACTCCATCAACATCTCTGCTTGAAGGTACCATGCCGGCAAATTCAATCCCAAGTTTGTTCGCAATTGAAGATCGTACTTGTTCGTAATTCAATATTTCTCCTTCAATTTCAGATGATTTCAATACATCTAATGTTAATGTAGACAGGAATTTTTCTTCTCTGATTGTAAAGCCCAAAGATTTCATTTGTCCAAGAATTAAGCCTTGTAAATGGCGAACTTTTCCCAGAAGCAGGTTTATTTCTTTATCATCCCAATAGAAATTAGGCCAATTGCTATATTGATAAATATATTTTGTCATTTTTTTAATCAATATGCGGCAAATATATGAATTATTCGCCGCATATTTAAGGGGAATATATAATTATTCTCCGCATGACTTATTTCTTTAAGTATATTCTTACTTCACCTTGCTTATTCTAACAAGACGAGTACCATGTTATCAGACATGAACCAAAAATGCAAGACAGGGCAGAAGATTTGATAATTTCAGGCAGTATTACTCGAAGTACAGAGTTTTAATTTCATCTTCTTCCAATTTTCTATTATAAATGCGAAGATTGTCGATAAAACCACAAAAAAATCGTTTACTTATTGTTCTGTCACATCCAATAGTTGCGGTATAATTCCCCATATCTGAACTTAAGTAGTTGTTAAATGCACCTGAATTAATTAATTCTCCATTTAAATAATAGGCATAGGTTTTATTTTGAGTGACAATTGTAGCGTTATACCATTTGTTTGTTTCGACTTCTATTGTGTCCTGTTGGCCTGAAACATTGTAGTACAAATCAATATGTGAATCAACTCTCAAGGTATTCAAAACAGTTAATCCATAAAAATGGTATGGACTATCTGAAGAATAAATTACACCTAATTCATCCCTTTTTGCGCTTATAACATTAAACCATAAATTAATTGTTTTTTCACTAAAATCATAAGCATAAGGAAGTTGAACCAAATTAAATTCTCCTCTTAAAAATAGATATTCATCAGAACTATTATTTGCTTTCAAATTATACTCAATATTATTTCCATAGCCACTTTTGCCACTTATTGAATCTACTATATCTCCTTGAAAATCAAAGAATGACACCAACCCAACTTGTGTTGGTTGAATATCAATTAAATTTATTGTAATACTGTTTGTTGCACTTAATGGTTTTATATGATTGTCAGTAACCTCAATTGTTAATTGAAATGCCGGATTTTTTTCATAATCTAAATAAGTAGAATTATTTACATATAAAATGCCTGTTCTTTCATTTATTTCAAATACATCATTTGTATTTCCTCCGATGATCTTAAATGATAATTTTTGATTCAGATCATTATCGAATGCTTTTACTGTATCAATAGCGGTACCTTTAATACTATTTTCATTTATAAAAAACTCCTGTTTATCAATTAATGGGGATTCATTACAAGTGTCACAAATATCCTTGTCGCATGAAAATAAGATCAATCCTGAGATTAAAAAAGTAAAAAGCTGTTTGAAAAGCAGATCAGTCTTCATAGTAGTCTATGTTAAAAAAAATGATGGTAAAACGTATTAAAAGACGCTATTCTTATACATTGTCTACAGAGTTTTGTTTTTATACAGTGTAAAATTAATGAAATCAATTGGACAGTGTTATAGAAATGCTGAACTATCTTTATAGGTAGTAGTTACGAAAGTATGTTTTAGGATACAAACAACTAAAATTATGACTAAACTTTTCAAAACTGCACTCAATCTTGATTCTTGTATCTACCCGGCAAGGCCACGTTTCTTCCTGTTTGTGCACACTATTACAGGACTTGGGGTGATTTATCACATTTCTTTTTTAATCCACTCTATCACGATGGCTGAGAGCAAGCCGCTGACCAGGCTGATCAGAGCTTCGAGAGAGTTGACGATGGATGCCGTTATTTCAGTGGCAGCCTTTGCTGTCCCGGGTATCATCATTGCGACACCCAGACTTGACAGCGAACTATGGTTTTTTCATCTACACGATATTGTTGGCTAGCTGAACTTTTGCTCTGAACTCCGGGAATAATCCTAAAAACCTTAACAAGTTCGGTTTATATTCTTATACAGGTCGTTATTCCAAGAAAAGCCAAATAATCTGAATAGGGGTCTTAGACTTAAAGCTTATTGATATATCAAGTTCATTATTTGGTGCCTTTCTTTTTTATTTTCAGGTTACTACTATCCCAAAATTATTTCTTTTCTACTTACCCAAATCTAAGGAATTGACATATAGTTTTTATGAGCAGGCATTATTTGTTTTTTATATCAGAACGAACAATTCTAAACCCAATGCAATCAGATCCTTTGTCAGGCAAAACTAATTGTCTTTGTGTATCTTTTGGATCTGATTTCCATGAACTACCTTTTACTACCTTATACTCTAAATTGTCTTTCGAATCAGAAGAGCTAGTCCACTCAGCAACGTTGCCGTTTAAATTTAAAAGTCCAATTTTATTTTTTTCACCTTTGTCGATCTGGTGAAGTTCTTTTATGTCAACTTTAGATTCTGAATCATTAAATGTCAAAGCATATACCCATTCATATTCTGTTGGAAGTCTGTATTCCATTATCATTGGGTTTTCCTGTTTCTTGAGTTTTTCAAATTCTTGATTTGTTCGCCAGATGCAATAATATCTTGAACCATCCCAAGTAACTCCGATTACAGGGTAATTGTCATATTTAGAGTTAGTAAAATAATCTCCTTTATCAAAAATTGATTTCCATACAGATTCATCTAAAAGTTTGTCAATAATATCTGAGTATGCTTTTGAAATTACTTTGGGTTTATTCATTTTATCATTTTTAATACTTGAAAGATCGATCCACGTAATAGAGTCATTAGGTGAACTTTTAATTTGATTGTAAAATTTTCTGAACTCTTTATTTGTTATTTCATTGCTCATCCAAAAGTTGTCAATTGAAATTGTCATGGGAGCATCTGCATCCTGGACAATATAACTTCCTCCGGAGACAAAAGTCAAATCTTTGTTTTTCTGTGAGAAACATGAGATAGAAATCATTAATCCTAAAGTCAGCATTATTATTATTTTCATAATTTATTTTTTTATATTTATACTCATAACGAGTAATTTTACAGTTTATTATAATTTCTGGCAACTAATTTATAACCAAATTAACTTTGGTTTATCTACTTAAAATGGAATGCTTCTTAAAATATTTTACTATTGATTTTTCCTTTAGTCATGCTACAAGAACTTTTCTCTATTTTCGATAAGGTTTTATAAACAGATTGCCACGCTTCGCTTGCAATAACCCTCTTTTGGAAGGTGGCATAGGCTTACTCTAAGAATTAAGTTTATATTTACAAGCAAAGTAATTCATCAAATTTTTAATTTTAAGGCAAAAAAATGAACCTCAGATTATTTTTAAGTATCGTCACTGCTTTAATGAGCATTAATTCTTTTGCTCAAAGTTCTCATGCGACGGTTGTAGAATTCGTGAATGTAACCGGGTCAACATTACAGTTTCAGCGTCTTGATGAATTTAACAATAAGCAAATGGAGGGTAAAAAGTCAACATTTAAATCAGAAGAATCCTATAATAAATTTGCTTTTGCAATGAAATCCTTTTTTACTTTCAGGTTTTTTGAGAATAACTACATCAAATATCTTGAGCAACATTCAAATAAGGATAGTCTGAGAAAAATTATTTCAATTTACAACAGTCCCTTGTTGAAAGAGATGAATAAATTTGAAAAAGAAGCAAATGATTCTTCAAGATTACAGGAGAAGAAAGCATTCTATCAAAATATAAATAATAATCCACCTTCAAACGAACGGATGCAACAGTATAATACATTGAATGAAGCAATTGGAGAATCGGAAATGACTATGATGATGATTCAGGATTTAAGAATATCTCTTGCAAAAGCCTTTAATAGCATACTTCCTAAAGAAAAGCAGATTCCAATTGATGAGTTATATAAAAAAGATCCTTTGCCTGAAGATTTACCTCAAAAATTAGTCAGACAAATTGTATCAGGATATGTTTTCACTTATAAGGACGTTAGTGATGAAAAATTAAGTGAATATATAGGGATCTGGCAAAGTCCTTTAGGGCACTATTATAAAGGGAAAAAGTCGGAAGCTGTTGATTATGTATTTTCTGTTATGGCTCAGACTTTAGCTGAGGAATGTTTTCCCGGACGGTAATGTAACGTGGGGAAGTGATCATCCACCGGGGGGATAATACCTGGAAACCGGCATTGTATAGAGGTGTAAAGAAGCAGTCTTTTGTTCTAATGGACAGATTTCTTTCAGAGCTCTGCTTCGCTTCGGCTACGCTGTGCTTCAAATGACAGATTTATATTCTTTCACATTATCAATATTCCTGAAAGAGATTTTTACCATACTGTCGTTCCTGAGGAACTCTTTTTAAATTGTATCAGCTACGGTAGTATGGAATATGCATTAAAACAATTACTGTTTTAAAATTTTCTTTGTAATAAAACCGTTACCGGTTAATATTTTAACAAAATTGATGCCCTTTTGCCATGAATAATTTATATTTTTCGATAAATATTAATATTAAATAACTTGACCCCATCAAATAAAAAAAAATGAAAAAAAAGAATGAAATATCAAGTTTTGACAAACAATTAACTGATTGGAGAATTCAGTTCAATAAAGAGATACCTGAACGGGTCGGTCTTGCTTTTTACACCAACGATTTGGGTGAAGTAGAAATAGAAGTGTATATGACTGATGATAATATGTGGATGAGTCAGCAAATAATGTCAAATCTATTTGGCGTTGAAGAGCACACCATTACATACCATATTCAGGAAATATACAGAAGCGGTGAACTGGATGAGAATCCAACTACTCGAAAAATTCGAGTAGTTCGCAGTGAAGGGAAAAGGCAGGTAAACCGTGAGATTCAGTTTTATAATCTTGATCTTGTAATATCTGTTGGTTATCGTGTAAATTCAATAAAAGCAACCCAATTCAGAAAATTTGCCACAAGAATTTTGCATGAATACATTCAGAAAGGCTATGTACTTAATGAAGACCGATTTAAACAAGGGCGAAAATTCGATGACTCGTATTTCAAAGAGATGCTTGAGCGTATTCGCGATATTCGCCTCAGTGAACGCCGTTTGTATCTTCAAATCACGGATATTTTTGCACTTGCTTCAGATTATGACAAAAATAGTATGATAACCAAAGAGTTTTTTTCCTTTATCCAGAATAAACTGCATTATGCTATTGCCGGTGGTACAGCTGCCGAAATAATTCACAACCGTGCCGATGCTGCAAAGGAAAACATGGGTTTAACCTCGTGGGCTCATTCGCCCAATGGCAAAATTTATAAAACCGATGTCACAATAGCTAAAAACTATTTAAAACAAGAAGAATTGCATGAATTACGACTTGCTGTAAATGCTTTTCTTGATCTGGCGCAAATGCGGGCAGAAAGACAGTTACCAACTACTATGCAAGATTGGATTGTCTTCATGAGCAGTTATCTTGACCTGAACGATTACCCCATACTTGAAGGGTTAGGAAAAATAAGCAAACAACAGGCTGATGATAAAGCGTTGGATGAATACTCAAAATTCCGTGTTATTCAAGACCATAAATATGAAAGTGATTTCGAAAAAATCCTAAAAACTATTGATAATAAAAGAAATTGAAATAAGAGCAATTAATCAAGAACTAATCTGACAGAATGAAGAACAAAATAAGCACTTATATAATTGTTGCAATCTCCTTATTCGTTGGGTTGTTACATTTTGTCATTGGCCCCAATTATCAGGGAATATTCAGGCATTTTATCCGGGGATATTTAATCGATATTCTGCTGCCTTTGAATCTGTACTTATTGTTGCAGATAGCACTAAGAAAGAGCATATCAGTTAAAAGAGCCCGAATAATAGGTGCAATATTCACTGCCGTCTTTGGAACAATTGTAGAAATATTACAACTTTATAAGATTGAATTTCTTGGCAGTACTTTTGACCCTTGGGATTTATAATGTATTTAGTTGGAATTGGATTGGGTATTGTAATTGATTTAACAATTATTGAAAAGTTTGAAAAACAAATAAAGTGAAATTAATAATCACGGCATACAACACTGAGAATTTAAAGTATTAACTTCTAAATAAATGCGATATGAAAAGAATAATAATTGGAGTATTAATGGGCCTCGTTGCCGGAATAATTGATGTGGTTCCGATGATTTTGCAGAACCTGACATGGGACGCAAATATTTCTGCATTTACAATGTGGATAGTTGTCGGATTTCTGATTGCAACAATTGATTTAAAAATCAATCAAATATTAAAAGGTATCTTAACTGCTTTCCTGGTCATATTGCCTACTGCAATTCTGATAGGCTGGAAAGAGCCGGCATCATTGTTACCAATTGCAATTATGACTATAGCTTTAGGCGGTGTGCTTGGATTTTCAATCAATAAGATCCTTGATAAAAAATGAGAGCTGTTTTATGTACTAAATATGGACTGCCTGATGTTCTTCAACTAAGAGATGTGGAATATTAACCATCCTGGTGTACTAATTCCCTTTGATGCTGCGCGATTCAGTCGCGTGATAGCGGAAGAGTGTGGTAATAAAAATTCATTAAAAATAAGACAGTTTAATTTATTCAGGTGAGAAAATAATCCTGCGGTAACTGCTTAGGTTATGAACTCCCTCATCTGTCACTTCACATATTACATGAAATTGCAGTCTTGCTGTTTCAGAAGGTATATGAACCGTGGCAATGTTCGATTCACTATCTGATATTTTAATCTCACCTGAATATGTACCTGCTTCTGGTATTACCCACCATTTATAACGTAATTTATCGCCATCGGGATCGGATGATTCAGATGCATCAAGTTTTATATTTTTACCTGTTTTGCATATTATCTCAATGGTATTTAAGCTGTTATCTCCATTAATAATAACAACAGGATTGCGGTTACCCTTTCCTTCTTTGGCCCAATCCATACGAGCAGCAAAATTGTTGAAAATTGCCGGATAGAAATAATTGAAATAATTTGTACAAATGTCGTATGGTACTCCTGTATAATTGGTATAAGAATTGGTTAGGCTGTCGCGTCCTGAGCTATATTTAAAATAACCACTCCAGCTAACCTGTGCCGGAATGTCAGGATTGGACAAACCATTTGGTATAACGTGCATAAAGGAAGGTGTATCTCCTTCAACTCCCCATTTATATTTTGGATACAAATTGCCAAGGTTGCCATGATTCTGAATGTTAAGAGCGTATTCATTCCAGTTCTTCACTCCTGTTGCGTTTTGATGCATCCATGCACATTCATCCCAAAGGAACATAAGGTCTTTTTCAAATTTCCTCATCCATTGATGAGAACTACCGGCATAATTTATTGTATCACCACTCGACCATGGTCTATCCTGGTCTGTGATAGTATATATACGAAACTTATGCAAAAAAGCCTTTAGCTCCTCAGGGGTCCGTTCTTGTTGAACACGCCTGATGGCTTGGGCAAAAGTATTGCCGCCGCCCCAAACAGTAATCCAGATTGGGCGATCGTCATTCTCATCCGCCAACTTAATAATTAGATTGCTGCCTTCAGTATCATTGTCTTTACCAATATACTTCATCCCCATCTTTGTGCTTCCCATCACTGTTCGTGATCGCAAATAACTGACAGATGGCCAGTAACCTATTTCCTGCTTTGATTCATCGTCTGCAAACTTATCCTGATCTGATCGTTTTTTCAGATTGGACAGATCTTTTTCATAAGCATTAATAGCATTATGAATAAGATCAATATGTTCCATTCCTCCGGTATTGCTCCAACCCGTTGTGGCAATGAGTGCTTCAACCTCAAACTGATCGGCATGTACAAGCAGCCGAATCATAGACTCCATATCATCAGGTTCTATATCATTAGGTGCTATATCGGTTAAAACTACGATCCGGGGTTTAAGGTTTTTCTTCTCAGGTACTATATTAGCGAATGCTTGGGTTAAAATATATGTTAAGACGAGTATTGCTATAATTTTATTATCCATTTCTCAGATTTTTCAGATATAAAATGTAAAAATATATTTTTCTGACTCGTCTTAAGAAAAGTTTACATATTAATATCTAAATCAGGAGAATAAAATCAGGAGAATTTCTGTAAATTATTCTGAATTGCAACAATTGTAACCATGATACCCTGTCAGACGATTACATCGGGACAAGCTCAGCCAACAGGGGAACAACGACCGGATTGCCGTTATTGCAAAGAGGTACTCCCGGGAAACCCTCATTGCGAAGCGTAGCGCGGCAATATGTCCACTATAAGCAGAGATTGCTTTGTCGTGCCTCCTATGACAGTTATTTAGACAGATATCTTTCATAGATCCGTTTCACATCGGCTTCGCTTCGCTCTCAAAAACGGCTACCGTTTATGCTGAACAACACAAAATAATTTATTTGCTGCCTATTGTCCCGGATATTTGATTTATTATATTTGCAGAACAGACCAGAACAGCATGTTTAATTTTAATATGAATATTAATCCTCTTTCGAACACGATGAAGTATCTTCAGCTGGTTGATGCCTTTGTTGATGCTATCAATGAAAAGACATTGAATGAGGGTGATATGCTGCCTTCGGTCAATGACCTTGTCAAAAATGCAGGAGTGTCGAGAGATACAGTTTTCAAAGCTTATACTGAACTTAAGAACAGAGGTATAATTGAATCTGTACCAAACCGTGGTTACTTTGTTTCAAGAAGCAGAAAAAGGGTTTTGTTGTTTCTTGACACTTTCAAAGCCTATAAAGAAGTTTTATATGACGGGTTTAAGGCCAACCTTCCTGAGAATATTTCTGTTGACCTTCATTTTCATCATTACAATATTGATGTTCTGAATCATATCATAAATGACAGTATTGGCAAGTACAGCTATTACATCATTATGAATTTTGATAATCCTGAAATAAAGGATGTAATAAGTAAAATTCCGGATGACAAGCTTTTGATAATCGACTGGAATATACACTGTGCAGAAAGTCATTCTTATGTATGTCAGGATTTCGGTCAGGTTGTATATGATATTTTTAATCAGTATATTGACAAAGTCAAAGAATACAAAAAGTTTATTTACCTGTATCCTGAGAAGATGACATATCATCCGGTAGAATCGGTGTCAAATTTTGTTAGATTCTGCAAGGATAATAAGATAAATCATACGGTGCTGAAAGATCCGAAGAAGGTTGATATCAGGAAAGGAGACTTGTTTCTTTTGGTCAGCGACCGTACTTTGGCAATGATACTTGATCAGGCAACTGAAAAAGAAATGGTTTCGGGAGAAGATTTCGGGATTATATCATACAATGAAACGCCAATGAAGCGTTTTGTAAAGGATGGAATAACAGTAATTTCGACCGACTTCACCCTTATGGGCAAGAAGGCAGCCGAATGTGTCTTAAGTCCGGAAAGCATTAAATATGTTGTCCCGACGAGGTTAATATTGAGAAAGTCATTTTAATAACAATAAAAAAAAAGAATATGTATTTTTTAGGATATGATGTAGGAAGTTCTTCAGTAAAAGCTTCACTTATAAACGGGGAAACAGGCGAGTGTGTTGCTACGGATTATTCTCCGAGGCATGAGATGACAATCACTGCAAAGCAGACAGGTTGGGCAGAACAGCACCCTGATCTTTGGTGGGAAAATCTTAAGCTGGCAACAAAGTCAGTTATGGCTAAATCAAAAATAAATGCAAAAGATATTGAAGCAATTGGTATATCATATCAGATGCATGGACTTGTTTGTGTTGACAAAGACAACAATGTGCTCAGACCGTCGATCATTTGGTGCGACAGCCGTGCAGCAGCTATTGGCGATAACGCATTTGACACTCTCGGAGGAGAAAGATGTCTCAGCGCTTTATTGAATTCACCGGGTAACTTTACTGCATCAAAACTGATGTGGGTAAAGGAAAATGAACCCGAAGTATATGCAAAGATTGACAAGATCATGCTTCCGGGCGATTATATTGCATTGAGGCTTACCGGTGAAGCAAGGACTACAATTTCAGGCTTATCGGAAGGTATGTTCTGGGATTTCAAAACCAAGTCTGTTTCATCAATGTTGATGGAGCACTATGGTTTCAGCAATTCAGTGATACCTGAAATAGTTCCTACATTCTCAGAACAAGGAAAAGTGACTAAAGCAATTGCAGATGAACTTGGGTTGGCTGAAGGAATAAAAGTAACTTACAGGGGTGGTGATCAACCTAATAACGCTCTTTCACTTAATGTTTTGAATCCGGGTGAGATAGCAACAACAGCAGGAACATCAGGAGTTGTTTACGGTGTGAGTGAAGAAATAAAATACGATCCTTATTCAAGGGTTAACACTTTTGCGCATGTTAATCATACTGAAAATATTAACCGACTTGGAGTGTTGTTATGCATCAATGGAACAGGAATCCTTAATTCATGGATGAATAAAAACGTTGGCAACAGGATGTATGATTATTACCAGATGAATGTGCTGGCAGAGAAAATAGCTGTAGGTTCAGAAGGCATCAGTATCCTGCCGTTTGGTAACGGAGCTGAAAGGGTTTTGAGAAATAAGAATATTGGTGCCCAGATCAGCGGTTTGAGTTTTAACACACATACACAGGCACATTTATTCCGTGCAGCTCAGGAAGGAATAGTATTTTCACTGAACTACGGAATAGAAGTGATGAAGCAGATTGGCATAAATCCAAATGTAATCAGGGCAGGAAAAGCAAACATGTTCCTGAGTCCGGTTTTCAGAGAAACACTTGCAGGCATCAGCGGAGCAACAATAGAGCTGTATAACACTGACGGTTCGATAGGAGCAGCACGTGGAGCAGCAATAGGTTCAGGATTCTACAAATCATTTACTGAAGCATTTGGTAGTCTGGAAAAACTGGAAACAGTTGAGCCTGATATTACTAAGAAAGCAGAATATGAAGCTGCTTATGCAAGATGGAAAGATCTTTTATCAAGATATATTTAGAGAGAATTTTAAAATATAGAGTATAACATTAAAATTTTTTATCATGAGTGTAGTTTTAGGTAATAAAGAGTATTTCAAGGGGATCGGTCAGATTCAGTTTGAAGGACCACAATCAAAGAATCCGCTGGCATTCAAATGGTATGATGCCAACAAAGTTGTAGCAGGAAAAACAATGAAAGATCATCTTCGCTTTGCCATTGCATATTGGCATACATTAACAGGTAGCGGTGGTGACCCTTTCGGACCCGGAACAAAAGCATTCCCATGGGATGAGCCTAAAGATATTATGGAAGCAAACATTGCAAGAATGGATGCAGCATTTGAATTCGTTACAAAAATCGGTGCTCCTTTCTATTGTTTCCACGATACTGATATTGCCGGAGGCGATGGTACTGTATTTGATTTAGAAGGCCGTTTAGCAAAAATGGTTGACTATGCAAAAGCAAAACAAGCAGCTTCAGGTGTTAAATTACTTTGGGGAACAGCAAATGTTTTCAGCAACCCACGTTATATGAATGGTGCATCTACTAATCCTGATTTCAATGTAGTAGCAAATGCTTCTGTTCAGGTTAAGAATGCAATTGATGCAACTATCGCTTTAGGCGGTACAGGTTATGTATTCTGGGGAGGTCGTGAAGGTTATATGAGCTTGCTCAATACAAACACTAAAATGGAGTTGGATCACATGGGCGCTTTCTTAAGAATGGCTCGTGACTATGCTCGCAAACAAGGCTTCAAAGGTACTTTCTTCATTGAACCTAAGCCAATGGAACCATCAAAACATCAGTATGATTTCGATTCACAGACTGTTATTGGGTTCTTAAATGCACAAGGTTTAAGCGATGATTTCAAAATCAATGTTGAAGTTAACC
>CAYUEI010000056.1:0-14293 GCA_964443445.1 uncultured Prolixibacteraceae bacterium
TCCGCAGTTGACATTAAAAGTGTAGTTATCAACGATGATTTCTGGCTACCCAAAATAAAAGTGATACAAGATACTACGATTAATTTTTCTTTCAATAAATGTGAAGAGGAAGGAAGAATGGAAAACTTTCTGATTGCCGGAGGTAAAAAAGAAGGTAAGACAAGAGGTAAAATGCCTTTTGATGATACCGATCTCTATAAAATTATTGAAGGTGCTTCCTATTCGCTGATTAGTAGTCCTGATCATAAACTAGATGCTTACCTCGACTCAATGATTGGCATTATCAAAACCGGTCAGGAAGCAGATGGCTATCTTACGACATGGATTACTATTGATAAAATGAATCCTCCTGCACCCTGGGCTAATCCATCCCCTAACAGATGGGAATTTGAAATAACAAATCATGAGCTATATAACAGCGGTCATCTATTTGAAGCTGCTGCTGCTCATTATTGGGCAACAGGTAAAAGAAACTTACTTGACATAGCTCTCAAAAATGCAGATCTCCTTGTTGAAAATTTTGGCAAAGACAAATTACAAATACCCCCCGGTCATCAGATTGTTGAAACTGGTCTAATAAAGCTTTATAACATTACTAAAAACGAAAAATATCTTGAACTGGCAAAGTTTTATCTTGACTTAAGAGGTGATTCCACAACACATAACCTTTACGGAGCATATAGTCAGGATCATGTGCCTGTTATAATTCAAAATGAAGCAGTAGGACATGCAGTAAGAGCAGTTTACATGTATGCCGGAATGACTGATATTGCCGCTATTTATAAAGACAATTCATATTTAAATGCTGTAAATAAAATCTGGGATAACATGGTAAACAGAAAGATGTATATAACCGGAGGAATAGGCTCAAGGCACGATGGTGAAGCTTTTGGGGATGATTATGAATTGCCTGACCTTACAGCTTATAATGAAACCTGTGCTGCAATAGGTAACGTATACTGGAACCAAAGATTATTTCAGTTAACTGGTGATTCAAAATATTATGACATAATTGAAAGGTCTCTATATAATGGACTTATTTCAGGCATTTCATTCAGCGGGAACAAATTCTTCTATCCTAATCCGCTAGAATCAGACGGAGTTTATATTTTCAATCAAGGTTCTTGTACACGCTCCCCCTGGTTCGATTGTTCTTGTTGTCCTACAAACTTAATAAGATTCATCCCCTCTGTTCACGGGTTGATTTACTCAACAGAAAAAGATACTTTATTTGTTAATCTTTTCATTTCCAATAATGCTGAAACAGAAATAAACGGAAAAAAGATAAAGATTTCTCAACAGACTGGTTATCCATGGAATGAAAACATTAAGATTAAAGTTACACCTGAAAGCAAAAGCAATTTTACAGTAAAAATACGAGTTCCCGGCTGGGCTCAAAATAAGGTATTACCTGGTGATCTTTATGAATATACCGACACTAATAACGGAACCATCACTTTGAATATAAACGGGGATAAGAAAAATGCTGACATTAAAAACGGCTACATTGAAATCACAAAAGAATGGTCGGCTAATGACAATATTGAAGTTAACATTCCAATGAACGTTAGAATGGTAACTACAAATGAAAAAGTAGCTTCCAACAAAGGGAAAGTTGCTTTTGAAAGAGGTCCGATTGTTTATTGTGTTGAGGATGCCGACAACAATGACATTTCAGAAATAACTATACCTGAAAATATTATACTCACCCCAGAAGAAAAGACTATTATCACAGAAAAAGTTCAAGCATTAAAAGGCACAATCAACGGAAAAGAGATTACAATGATCCCTTATTATGCATGGTCTAACAGAGGTGTAGGCAAGATGAAGGTTTGGTTAAATAAAATTGAAAAATAATTTCACTTATGAATTCGATATTTATTTTTAATAAAGATTTTACAGGGAAGAGACATAAGTTTATTTCATTGAAATCTTTTTTCTTGATTACAACTTTTTGTGTCCTTTTAAATTCTTGCGAGAAAGATGATACTGAAATAAATAAAGATACTAAAGATGTTTTTATTTCAGAATTCATAAATGACATTCGTTCCGACAGCTTGGAATCTTATGTAATCTGGCTCCAGGATAATGTCACAAGATATGCTCTAAGTGATAATCGCAAAGAAATAGCGATTGACATTCTGAATAAATTCAAATCTATAGGCTATCAAAATGCATATTTGGATTCATTTTATCTCAATGAATATTCAAACTGGCAATATAATGTAATTGCTTCTATTGAAGGAAAAGTAAATCCGGACAGTATTTGTATACTTGGAGCTCATTACGATTCTTTTGCTTATGAACCTGATCCTTATGAAAAGGCTCCCGGAGCTCATGATAACGCCAGTGGCGTTTCTGCAGTTATTGAAATTGCGAGAATAATGAAGTATAAGAATTACACTCCAAATACAACTATAAAGTTTATTGCTTTTGCAGCTGAAGAATTAGGTTTATATGGAAGCATCCACTATGCTATGAAAGCATCTCAAAGAGGTGAGCCAATTAAGCTTATGCTGAATGAAGATATGATTGCATACGAGCCATCAACCGATAAGTCCACATGGACTGTAAACATTCTTGACTATGACAATTCTGTACCCCTTTATTTGCAAGCTGATGAATTAGCTGAAACGTTTACTGAACTTTCAACAGTCAACGATAACACTTATTATGATGCAAGCGATAGCTATTCATTCTGGATTTGGGGGTACAAAGCATTGTTTTTCATCAGCTACACTGATGATGCATATTACCATACTGAAAATGATTACGCAAAGAATTGCAATTTTGAATATTGCAGAGAAATAGCAAAACTTTCTTGTGCAATTTTACTTCAAAATAATTGATAAAAATAAACCCGGTAAGATTACCGGGTTTATTTTTTATAGAGCATTATTAATCTAGTTTATGTATAACTAACCCTGATCGCAACTTAGGTTCAAACCAGGTTGTTTTTGGGGGCATTATATTACCTGAGTCGGCAATATCAATTAGTTGTTTCATTGAAACAGGATACAAGGCAAATGCAACTGCCATTTCACCACTATCAACCCTCTTTGATAGTTCACTTAAACCTCTGATCCCACCAACGAAATCTATTCTCTTGTCAGTTCTTAAATCTTTAATTCCGAAAATTTTATCAAGAACAAGGTTTGAAAGAACAGTAACATCAAGTACTCCAATCGGATCATTATCATTGAAGCGCCCTTCTTTGGCAACAAGCTTATACCAGTCTCCGGAGAGATACATACTGAATGTATGAAGCTGATTTGGCTTATAAATGTTGCTACCCATTTTTTCAACAGAAAAATCTTCTTCCAATTTCTCTATCAGTTCAGTTACTGTTAATCCGTTAAGATCCTTAATCACTCTGTTATAATCAATTATCCTGAGTTGATTATCAGGAAAATGAACTGCAAGGAAAAAGTTAAATTCTTCATCACCCTTATAATCTGGGTTCTGTTTACGCTTTTCAGCTCCAACAAGTGCTGCAGCTGCTGTTCTGTGGTGACCATCAGCAACATATGTTGAAGGTATCTCAGCAAAAAGAGCTACCAAACGTTTGATAGTATTTTCATCATCTATGACCCAGAAATGATGGCCAAAACCATCTTCTGAAATAAAATTATATTCCGGATCTTCATTTCCGGCAATATTTCTTACAATTTCATCAATCTCTTTTACTGCAGGATAAGCAAAAAACACAGGTTCTATGTTTGCGTTAGTATTTCGAACATGTTTCATCCTGTCTTCTTCTTTATCTTTACGAGTAAGTTCATGTTTTTTGATTACATTATTCAAATAATCATCAACTGAAGCGCAAGCTACAAGTCCATATTGAGTACGGCCGTTCATTGTTTGAGCGTATATGTAAAGACATTCTTTCTCATCCTGAACAAGCCATCCTTTTTTTTGGAATAAATTGAAGTTTTCTACTGCCCTATCATACACCTGCTGATCATGTTCATCAATTCCGACCGGAAATTCAATTTCAGGTTTTATTATCCTCAAAAGTGAATAAATATTTGCGCCTGCTTCTCCCCTTGCTTCTTCTGAATTTAATACATCATATGGACGCGATGCAACTTTAGAAACCAGGTCTTTTAAAGGCCTTAGCCCCTTGAATGGTTTTATTACTGCCATTGTAAATAATTTTGATTTTGGAAAAGAGTAAAAAAAAAGAAAATGCAGAAGGTAAATTCTGCATTTTCAATATCTTAATGCTGTGATTCAAATTCTTTCATTGCCTCAATGAGAGCCTCAACACTCTCCTTTGGAAGAGCATTATAGCAAGAAGCTCTGAATCCTCCAACTGAACGATGTCCTTTTATTCCATCAATTCCTTTGGCTTTTGTAATTGCAAGAAATTCTTTATCCAGATCAGCATATTTTTCTTCAAGTACAAAGCATATATTCATTATTGAACGATCTTTCGGATCAGGAACTACTGACTTGAACATTTTATTTCTGTCTATTTCATCATAAAGAATCTTAGCTTTTTCAATGTTCATTTTATGCATAACAGAAACCCCACCTAATTGTTTCAACCACTTTAAAGTTTGTAAGGCTGCATATATTGCAATACATGGAGGGGTATTAAACATTGAACCATTGTCAATATGTACTTTATAATCAAGCATTGTTGGTATAATCCTTCCTGTTTTCCCTAAAACAGCATCTTTAGCTATTACTAGTGTCAAACCAGCAGGTGCAAGATTTTTCTGAGCTCCTGCATAAATAAGATCATATTTACTAATGTCAATCGGACGACTGAAAATATCGGATGACATATCAGCTACCATTGGCACCGGCACATCCAAATCACCTTCAAGCTCAGTTCCATAAATTGTGTTGTTGGTTGTTACATGCAAAAAATCAACATCTGTTGGTACTGTAAAGCCCTTAGGTATATAATTGAAATTCTTATCTTTTGATGAAGCAACTTCAATAACTTCCCCAACAAGCTTAGCTTCTTTTAACGCCTTACCTGCCCATACCCCTGTATTGAGATATGCTGCTTTTTTAACAAGAAGATTAAGAGGTGCCATATAAAACTGAAGACTTGCGCCACCCTGAAGAAGCAATACTGAATATCCATCAGGAACATTAAGTATTTCTTTAACAAGGGCAACTGTTTCATCAACTACAGCCTGAAATTCAGCTCCACGATGTGAAACTTCCATTACAGATAACCCTGTACCAGCAAAATTCATTACAGCTTTAGCTGTTTCTTCCTTTGTAAATTCAGGTAAAACCGATGGTCCTGCAGAAAAGTTGTGTTTTTTCATTTTTATAATTATTTGATGGTTTTAATATTCGATAAATAAAAGATTTCCGGTTAAATATAACCGACATAATAAGTATGTATCTTAAGAACGAGATCGGCACGAATAGTGGTATGTAGTGTACCACCCTGTATTGTATCTATGCCATTCTTCTGTCATAATGTTAATCATCATATAAATAAATATCGGGATAAAGATATAATTTAAGAATGAAGAAAATAAAAAAAATAGAACAAAATTGATTATTTTTCAAAATACTAATTAATAAATTGTTGATATTTAATCAAAATTTATTTTAAAATATTACTTCAATACACAAATAAATAACAAATAATATTTTGTCTCTGTGTTCTTTATATTTACCCCATTCATTTCTTTTAATTAATTTTGCAACACAAAAAAACCAAATAATGAAATCTATTTATATAAAATTACTGTTAATCGCTCTTCCCCTAATCTTTTTTGCATCGTTAGATTTATACAGTAAAAACACTAAATCAGGTAATTCAATCTTTTTATATGAAGGAGATAATGGCCCCGCACCAAATACCTGCCTTTACAAAGTTGACAATGAACTAAGGAAAGAATACACTCCTGAATTTTACGAGTTTGGTTATAACACAGCAAATGCTATAGGTGGTTTTAAAATTAATCTGAAAGAAGGAAAGCATACTTTTGAAGTTGTATTAAATGATAAAGGAATAAATAGTAGCTCAAAAAACATCTTTGCAAAAAGAATATATTTGGATATGAAAGCCGGTACTGTTTACAATTTGATTCGCAATGATTTCAACATCGAAGTTGAAGGTAAAAGAAAAAATAAAGTAGTAAAAACCAAGTATAAAGTTGAAGATGTGCCTGTTCTTCCGATCCCTCAGGATTCATTTGTAACTGTAACTTATATTCCTGCAAACAATAATTCAACACACCCCTTTATTACCAGAATTGATGATATGGTCACTAATGAAATTGGTGATATTTATGGAGTTTGTGATTATTCTAAACCTTTTGATTTTAAATATTTCAACAAAAAAAATGGTGAACTAAACCTCAAAATTAAAGCAGGCAAACATAAGTTTGAATACCTCATTCTCGGAAACAAAATTATTGATGGCCTCGTTCATACTGAATCATTTATCTTCCAGCCCGGTAAAAATTATGAAATAGTAATGGGAGGTACATTTAAAAATGACGTGGTCCTTTTCAAACTGAAATTTATCGAGAAATCTGTTAAACCTTAACTTTCTAAATGAATGGCAGCTTTACTATTTCTGCCTTTAATAGTTTCCCCCTTATGCTTATGAATATTTCATTTCCAATCTCTGAATTTTCATATTTAATATAGCCCAACCCAATACCTACACCAAGAACAGGAGATATTGATCCTGAAGTTACTTTTCCAATTATATTCCCATCAGCATCAGTTATTTCATATTCATGACGAGGTATTCCCTTATCTATCATTTTAAAACCTCTGAGCCGCCTTTTTAAACCTTGTTCTTTTTGATTAAAAAGAATGTCTTTATCAATGAAATCCTTTTCAGAAGTAAATTTGGTAATCCAGCCTAATCCTGCTTCTAAAGGTGATGTTGAATCATCAATATCATTCCCGTATAAACAAAATCCCATCTCCAGACGAAGTGTATCGCGTGCACCTAATCCAATTGGCTTAATATCAAATTCCCTACCTGCTTCGAATATGGCATCCCATATTTGAGAGGCATATTCGTTATAGAAATAAATCTCAAAGCCACCTGCTCCTGTATATCCAGTTGCAGATATTATTACATTGTCAACTCCTGCGAATCTTCCAGTTTTAAAATGATAATAAGGAATAGATTTCAAATCGATATCAGTAAGTTTTTGCATAACTGCAGTTGCCTTTGGACCCTGAATTGCCAACTGAGCAATATTTTGAGATGCATTTTCAATTTCTACGTCAAATTTATTATTTGCAACAAGCCAGTTGTAATCTTTTTCAGTATTCGAAGCATTAACAACGAGTAGATATTTATCCTTTTCATAGTAATAAACCAGCAAATCATCAATAATTCCTCCCTTCCCGTTAGGAAAACATGAATACTGTGCTTGTCCCTGCACAAGTTTAGATGCATCATTTGATGTTACATACTGAACAAAATCAAGAGCGTTTTTACCTTTAACCCATATTTCTCCCATGTGAGAAACATCAAATACTCCGACTCCATTTCTGACAGTCATGTGTTCATCTTTAATTCCGGAGTATTCTATTGGCATATTATATCCTGCAAATGGAAGCATTTTTGCTCCTGCTTCAATATGCATCTGAGTGAAAGGTGTATTATTCATAATATTGCATTATTAAAAATTAAAAAATTAAAATAAGTCCAAAAATAGGAGATTTCAAAAAAAGTAACAGATTAATCTCATAAAACTGCCTTTTTATTTTAGTAGTTATTTTCAAATTTTGTATAATTGTACTTTATTGATAAAACTTTAAAAGATGGCATACACTGATTTATCTTATTTAAACGAGATTACCGGAGGAGAAAGCAGTATCGTAATAGAGATGGTAGAAATGTTTCTGGAACAGGTTGAAGAATTTAAGGTAAACCTGAATAAACATCTCAAAGACAAAAACTATGTAGATCTAGGAAAAGAAGCTCACAAAGCTAAATCTTCAGTTTTAATTGTCGGGATGGAAGAGCTAGGCAAAAACCTGAAAAAATTACAACTTTTAACCGAAGCAAATTCTGAAATTGAAACTTATCCCGATTACGTCAAAATGTTTGAGGAACAATGCAATGCAGCAATAATTGAATTGAATGAAGAATTAAATAAACTTAGATAAAAAAAGCGGGTTAACCCGCTTTTTTAGTTATTAAATCTCAACTCTTCATTTTCTACTGTAATTCTTATTGTCTTTCCTTTTTCTAATTTCCCCGATAATATCATTTTTGAAAGATCATTTAATATATATTGTTGTAATGCCCTCTTTATCGGCCTTGCACCGTATTGAGGGTCAAAACCTACTGATGCAAGCCAATCTATTCCTTCCTCAGTTATTTCTAAATCAAATCCCTGATATTTCAATCTGTCTTTTATCCTTTCAAACTGAAGCTGAACAATCTTCCTGACTTCATTTCTTCCCAAAGGGAGAAACATTATTGTATCGTCAACCCTATTTAAAAATTCAGGTTTAATGGTCTTTTTCAATATATCGAATACCAGTTCCCTGGCCTGTTCATATTTCTGATAACGATTGCTCTCATTGATTCCATCCATTACTTGTTGTATTATCTGGGAACCAATGTTCGAAGTCATTATTATTATTGTGTTCTTGAAATTAACTACCCTTCCTTTATTATCTGTCAGACGCCCATCATCAAGTACCTGAAGCAGAACATTAAACACATCAGGATGAGCCTTTTCAATTTCATCAAACAAAACTACTGAATATGGTTTATGCCTTACTGCCTCCGATAGCTGTCCCCCCTCTTCATATCCAACATATCCCGGAGGAGAGCCGATAAGACGGGTTACAGAAAACTTTTCCTGATATTCACTCATATCTATTCTTGTCATCATATTTTCATCGTCAAATAGATATTCTGCCAAAGCTCTTGCAAGTTCTGTCTTTCCCACCCCGGTAGTTCCAAGAAAAATAAATGAGCCAATTGGTTTTTTTTCATCCTGCAATCCTGCCCTGCTCCTCCTCACTGCATCAGCAACAGCACGTATTGCTTCCATTTGTCCTACCACCCTTTTCTGAAGTTCCTGTTCGAGATTTAGCAGTTTTTCTCTTTCACTCTCTATCATCTTTGAAACCGGAATTCCTGTCCAGCGGCTAACTACTTCAGCTATATCGTCAGCATCTACTTCCTGTTTTATCAAAGAATTCTTCTTATGTTTTTCTTCAAGTTGAGACTGAAGATTATTCATTTCATTCTCAGCATTTTTAATAAGCCCATACCTTATTTCAGCTACTCTACCATAATCTCCGGCTCTTTCTGCCTGATCTGCCTGAAATTTAAACTCTTCTATTTCTTTCTTATTTTTCTGAATCCCATCAATAAGCTGCTTTTCAGTTTCCCATTCAGCTCTGTATCGTGAACGCTCAGCCTGAAGATTGGCAAGCTCCTCTGAAAGTGTTTTTAACTTAGAATGATCATTTTCCCTCTTTATTGCTTCTCGTTCAATTTCCAGCTGTTTAATTCTTCGTTCTATCTCATCAAGCTCTTCAGGCAATGAATCTATTTCAAGCCTTAATTTTGAAGCCGCTTCATCCATTAGATCAATTGCCTTATCCGGCAGAAAACGCTCAGTAATATACCTGTGTGACAGTTCTACAGAAGCAATTATTGCTTCATCCTTAATTCTCACCTTATGATGATTCTCATATCTCTCCTTCAATCCACGCAATATTGAAATTGAACTCAGCAAATCAGGTTCATCAACCATTACTGGCTGGAAACGTCGTTCAAGAGCCTTGTCCTTTTCAAAATACTTTTGATATTCATCAAGTGTTGTTGCGCCTATTGCCCTGAGATCTCCCCTTGCCAGGGCAGGTTTCAAAATATTGGCTGCATCCATTGCTCCGTCACTCTTTCCTGCACCAACCAGTGTATGAATTTCATCAATGAACAGAATTATTTCTCCTTCAGATTTTATAATTTCATTGACTACTGATTTTAACCTTTCTTCAAATTCTCCTTTATATTTAGCCCCCGCAATCAAAGCCCCCATATCAAGTGAGAATATAAGTTTGGATTTAAGATTTTCAGGCACATCGCCTTTGAATATCCTTTGTGCAAGTCCTTCTGCTATAGCTGTCTTCCCTGTTCCCGGCTCCCCAATCAAAATAGGATTGTTCTTTGTTCTCCGGGTAAGTATCTGCAACAATCTTCTTATTTCTTCATCCCTTCCGATTACCGGATCAAGTTTTCCCTTTCTAGCCTGATCAACCAGATTAATCGCATACCTCTCTAGTGAATTATACTGATCTTCAGCATTTTCAGTGTTTACTTTTGTGCCCTTGCGCAATTCATCCACTGCCGATCGAAGGTCTTTTTTATTAAAGCCTCCATCTTTCATTAATGACGATACTGAATCACCTGCATCAAGCAATCCCATAATGATATGTTCTACCGAAACATATTGGTCTCCCATTTCTGTGGCATATTTCACAGCCGATTGTATAGCGTTGTTTGATGAATTTGAAAGATATGGTTGTCCTCCGCTAACCTTTGGATACGATTCTACAATCTTGTTCAGGGCAGCGTTGAGAGCAGTGCTGTTAACTCCTAACTTATTAAAAAGAAATTTCACCAGATCATCAGCTTCTTCCTGAACTGCTTTAAGAAGATGACCTGTTTCTATTGCCTGCTGTCCTAGGGATGCTGCGATATGTGCAGCCTGATTGACAGTATCACGTCCCTTTATTGTAAAGTTGTTAAAGTTCATAATACTTTTTTTCCAGATAATATATCAAACTTGAATCCAGAAAAGTAATCCGGAATAATTGGCATTAGAATTCCAATCAAACATGAAAATTTAACACTTTCCTAAATAATATTCTGAAATATTGACAGATAAAATAAAAAAGGATGGCGTTAACCATCCTATAAACTAATCTAACCTAAAATCTATGAAAAATATTAATGAAAAGAATTTGCTGTTTTTTAATTAAGCTATGTAACAAATATAAGACATAAATAATTAGTGAAATGTTAAAAATTGTTAAAAGATTAGACCCAACATTCTTTCTTATATCCCTAATTATAATTTTGACATTCAATATTTTATAAATATTTATAAATTAAACCAAACATAGAATTTCACAAAAACCTAAAATATTATGTTAGTAGTGAACGCGTAAAAAATGATTCCATCCTTTATTGATTTGTTTAAATTTTATTTTAAAAAGTCATCCTAAAAGCGCATATTTGTAACTGATAGAAAATAATATAAGTAAGTAAAACATAAACAATCATTTAATTATGGCAACTAAGTACGTTTATACTTTTGGTAATGGTCATGCCGAAGGCAAGGCCGACATGAAAAACCTGCTGGGTGGCAAGGGTGCTAACCTGGCTGAAATGAACCTCATAGGAGTTCCCGTTCCTCCGGGATTTACCATTACTACTGAAGTATGTACAATCTACAATGAACATGGTAAAGATGCAGCATTCAGCATGATTGACGAAGATGTTAAAAAAGCTGTAGCTCATATCGAATCTTTAACCAGCACCAAATTTGGTGATAAAACTAATCCTTGTCTTGTTTCTGTAAGATCAGGTGCAAGAGCTTCAATGCCGGGTATGATGGATACTATCCTGAACCTTGGTTTAAATGATGATGCGGTAGAAGGCATTACTCAAAAATCAGGTAACCCTCGTTTTGCCTGGGACTCATATCGCCGCTTCGTCCAAATGTACGGTGATGTTGTTCTTGGATTGAAACCAGTAAACAAAGAAGACATTGATCCTTTTGAAGAAATTATTGAACACCTAAAAGAAGAAAAAGGAATCACTTCTGACCAGGATTTCACTACTGAAGACCTTAAAACTCTTGTTGCCCGCTTTAAAGCAGCTGTTAAAAAGAATACCGGCCACGACTTCCCTACTGATCCATGGGAACAATTATGGGGAGCTGTCGGAGCTGTCTTCAATAGCTGGATGAATGACCGGGCTATACTTTATCGTAAACTTGAAAATATCCCTGCTGAATGGGGTACTGCCGTTAATGTGCAAGCTATGGTCTTCGGAAATATGGGTAATTCTTCTGCAACCGGAGTAGCTTTCACCCGCGATGCTGGTACAGGTGAAAATATTTTTAACGGCGAATATCTTATTAACGCTCAGGGCGAAGATGTTGTAGCCGGTATCAGAACACCACAACAGATTACTCTTGAAGGCTCACACCGCTGGGCTGAATTACAGGGAGTTTCAGAAGAAGAAAGAGTTAATAAATATCCTTCTCTCGAAGAATCAATGCCTGTGTTATATCGTCAACTTCATGACACACAGCTCAAACTGCAAAATCATTACAAAGATATGCAGGATATCGAATTTACTATTCAGGAAGGCAAACTCTGGATGCTTCAAACCCGTAATGGCAAGAGAACAGGAGCTGCTATGGTTAAGATCGCAATGGATATGCTTGATGAAGGTATGATCGATGAAAAAACTGCTGTTAAACGCGTCGATCCAAATAAACTTGATGAGCTTCTCCACCCGGTATTCGATAAAAATGCTTTGAAAACTGTTAAGGTAATGGCTAAAGGCTTGCCTGCTTCTCCGGGAGCGGCTACCGGCCGTATCGTATTCTTTGCTGACGAAGCCGCCAAATATGAAACAAGCATCCTTGTAAGAATTGAAACTTCTCCCGAAGACCTTGAAGGTATGCACATTGCAAAAGGTATTTTAACTGCTCGTGGTGGTATGACTTCTCACGCAGCTGTTGTTGCCAGAGGTATGGGTAAATGTTGCGTTTCAGGCGCAGGTGGTATTTCAATTGACTACAAAGCCCGCACAATCACTATGAGCGGTAAAACCTACGAAGAAGGTGACTGGATTTCATTGAACGGTACAACCGGCCAGGTTTATGACGATAAGGTTCCTACTGAAGCACCAAGCATGAGCGGTGACTTTGGAAAATTAATGGAACTGGCTGAAAAATATACACGTATGGACGTGCGTACAAACGCTGATACTCCCGATGATGCTAAAAGAGCCAGAGCTTTTGGAGCCAAGGGTATTGGTCTTTGCCGTACTGAACACATGTTCTTCGAAGGAGAACGTATAAAAGCTATGCGTGAAATGATTCTTGCTTCAACTACTGAAGGCCGCGAAAAAGCATTAGCTAAATTATTGCCTTATCAACGTTCCGACTTTGAAGGTATCCTTGAAGCAATGGCCGGATTCGGAGTTACTATCCGTCTTCTCGACCCACCTCTCCATGAATTTGTTCCTCATCAGCTTGCTACTCAAAAAGAGCTGGCAAAAGAAATGGGAATATCTCTGGAAGCTGTTAAAGCAAAAGTTGATGAACTTGAAGAATTTAACCCAATGCTCGGACACAGAGGTTGCCGTTTGGGTAATACATATCCTGAAATAACTGTAATGCAGTCAAGAGCTATAATTGAAGCAGCATTGAACCTGAAAGCCAAAGGAATAGATGCACGCCCTGAAATAATGGTTCCTCTAATTGGTACAGTTAAAGAACTTCAAATGCAAGCTGACCTGATTAATTCAACTGCTGAAAAAGTATTTGAAGAAAAAGGTATGAGAATCGATTATTTGGTTGGTACAATGATTGAAGTTCCCCGTGCAGCTGTTACAGCTGACGAAGTAGCTGCTGTTGCTGAGTTCTTCTCATTTGGAACTAACGACCTTACTCAAATGACATTTGGTTATTCACGTGACGATGCAGGCAAATTCCTTCCTGTATATATAGACAAAGGAATTCTGAAATTTGATCCTTTCCAGGTTCTAGACCAGGAAGGTGTTGGCAAGCTCGTTAAAATGGGTGTCGAAAAAGGCAGAAGTGTAAAACCAAACCTAAAAGTTGGTATTTGCGGAGAACATGGAGGCGAACCTTCATCAGTTAAATTCTGCGACAGTGTTGGTATGAACTACGTAAGCTGCTCGCCTTTCAGGGTTCCAATTGCACGCCTTGCAGCTGCTCAGGCCAATATTGAGAAACAATAAAATCTTATTTCTACCTGAAATTCTATAGAGATTTTTACGGGTTGAAATATAAAATAATAATACCAGGTTCAGGTTAATCTTGAATCTGGTATTTTTTTTATAATAAACTCTGAAAAACTGCCTGCCACTTTTAAAATAAGCTGCCTTAAAATGTTATTCCTTTAAATTACATATTCAACAAATACTTGAAGAGATCAGATAGCTATCAAATACCATAAAAAAATCTTCTTATGGTGTTTGATAGCTCTCAATACGCTCTTTATTGCCTGTCAGATATAATGAACAATCATTGAAAAAGAATTTATAATTTGAAAT
>CAYUEI010000057.1:0-14116 GCA_964443445.1 uncultured Prolixibacteraceae bacterium
CTGAAATAAATTACAATCCTTTAGATGATGGGGAAATAAGTGGTTCTGAATTTGAATTCATTGAGCTTAAAAATACAGGTTCCAAAACAATAAATCTTACCGGCTCTGCTTTTACCAATGGTATATCTTATTCATTTACAGCAAATGCTAAATTAGAACCTGGAGCCTTTTTTGTTTTGGCTTCAAATGATTTTTATTTCAGACAAAGATATGGTTTCGATCCAAACGGTGTATTTGAAGGACAACTTGACAATAAAGGCGAAAGGTTAAGCATTATCGATGTAGCAGGTGATACAATTATTTCTTTAAAGTACAATGATAATAATCCCTGGCCTACTTCACCTGACGGATTGGGATTTACTCTCGTACCAAAAAATTCAAACTTAAGCAATAACTGGTCTGATGGAAATAACTGGAGAGCCTCTTCAGCTATCAATGGTTCCCCTAAGACCGATGATGCCTTAATTACATTCGATCCTGTTTATATAAATGAAATACTCTCTAATTCTGAACAACCTGCAACCGATGCGATTGAAATATTTAATCCAAACTCTAAAAGTATTGATATTAGCGGATGGTATCTTTCAGATAACAGAAGTAATCCAAAAAAATGGAAAATACCTCAAGGAACAACAATTCCTGCTTTAAGCTACAAGGTCTTCTATGAAGGACACTATTCAGCTTCTACCATGCTTTACTCCAATAATGAATTTGGTTCTGCTTTTTCTTTAAGCTCTCATGGCGAAGATGTTTATATATTCTCAGCTAATTCTGCCGGAGACCTTACAGGATATGAACACGGATTTGATTATGGAGAAATTGAGACCGGTGTCTCTTTCGGAAGATTTATTCTTTCTGATGGTAATGATAACTTTGTAGCTCAATCTACAGTTACTCTAAATGAAGTTAATTCATATCCGAGAGTTGGACCATTGGTTATTAAACAATTAATGTTTAATCCGGATGAAGGAGGTTTTGAATTTATTGAAATCGTAAATACAAGTAATGAAATTATCAATCTCTGGAATGAAAACACTCTTCTTTCATGGAAAGTTGAAGGTATTAATTTCAATTTCCCTGAAAAGACAACATTGAAATCAGGAGAATCAATTTATCTTGTTGAGTCAGCTATTAATCCTCAGGATTTCAGAAATCTTAACTCATTAAACGCAGGCACAAAGGTTTACAACTATCCTTCAAAATTAAATAACGGTGGGGAAGAAATAACTTTGCTTAAATCTGCAAATTCTTACGATGACGATGGATTAACTATTTTCCCTTATATAAGAATTGACAAAGTCGAATATGACAATAAATTTCCCTGGCCTGATGCTGATGGGAATGGCAATATATTGCTTCGTAAAGGCTTGAATCTATATGGCAACGATCCCGCCAACTGGATTGCATCTCCTCCTGATATATCAATCAATACAACTTCCCTTGCCGATGGTATCCAAGGCATTAAATACCATAAAGAACTTTCAGCTTCAGGAGGAAAACCTCCTTACGTTTGGAGAATTGTATCTGGAATTCTTCCTTCAGGAATGAGTTTAAATAGTACAACCGGAATTATTGAAGGAATACCTCAAAACAAAGGAACTTTTAACTTTGTATTAGGGGTAACTGATTCAAATCAGCTTTCAGATGAAGCTGACCTTAAACTAACTATCAGAGAGAATACTCTACCTGTAGCATTAAATGATACTGTATCTACTGTTAAAAATTACAGCGTTACAGCTAATATAACAAACAATGATTCTGACCAGGACGGTGATAAACCTTACTGGATAATCAAAATTGAAGTTCAACCTCTGAATGGTACTGCTACCATTAATTCTGATAATACTATCACTTATTTCCCGGAGAATGGATTCAAAGGTTCAGATCAACTTACTTATAAGGTCTCTGATGCGTATGGCTCTTCAAGTGCCAAACTCATCATAAATGTGAACGAAGAAATATTAATATCAGCCATTGACATACCTATAAGTCAGGAAAGTGATGATGCTGAACAAAATGTCAATTCAGGTCAGGTTTGGTTAGGCAGCTCAGACATCGAATTGTGTTACGATAAGGAACCAGGAGGTGACCAGATAGTGGGACTAAGGTTTAATAATATTAAAATCCCTGAAGGAGCTATTATTAAAAGTGCTTATATCAAATTCAAGTGTGATGAAGTAACAAATAATGAAACCTCTGTAATGATAAAAGGAGAAGCTTCGGATAACCCTGTAACTTTCAATTCTGATAACTTTAATATTTCATCAAGGCCAACTACCAATTCATTTGTAAATTGGAATCCACTTCCATGGAATAACGAAGGTGAATCTGCCGATGCCCAAAAAACACCTGAAATATCTGCTCTCGTTAATGAAATCGTAGAACGTGATGGATGGGCTTCCGGAAATTCAATGTCATTCTTCTTTACCGGAACAGGAACACGCACCGCTGTAGCTTACAAAGGAGATGTTTCAGGCGTAGCAGTCCTCCATATCGAATACAGTTCTAATGTTACTCCACTTGTTCCTGTTGCAATGACAGGCCATGATCAGAATGTAATTAAAGGCAGTATTGCCAACCTTGACGGAAGCCAAAGCTACTCCCCCGACAACAGGCAGCTAAATTATCGCTGGTCTATCAAAAGTAAACCTGTCGGAAGTAACGCAGCAATTTCAAATCCTAATATTCAAAATCCACAGTTTACTGTTGATTTATTTGGAACTTATACAGTTTCTCTAATAGTAAATAATGGTTATTACGACAGTCCTGAAGCAACATTAATAATAACTTCTGAAAATCATGTTCCTGTAGCTAATGCAGGCGACGATTTTTCAATGCCTATCGGTACTGCTGTCAAACTTAGCGGAAACAAATCTTATGACCCTGAAGGAAGCTCTCTTACTTATAACTGGACATTGAACAAGCCTTCAGGAAGTATTGCTTCTCTGGATAAATACAACATTTCAAATCCTTCTTTTATTGCAGACCTTGCCGGATCTTACAGATTAAGTTTAGTAGTTTCTGATGGAGAATTACAAAGTATTCAGGATGAAATAGTTGTTACTATAACTGAAAACCAGGCTCCTATAGCTGATGCAGGTGCTGATCAGACGGTTGATTTTGGTAAAGACGTAAAAATCAACGGATCATCATCATATGACCCTGAGGGTTCAGCAATAACATACAAATGGTCTTTCATTTCACGACCGGCCGAAAGTAAGGCTACATTAACCAATTCCAATGCAACAATTGCTTCTTTCACTCCTGATGCAGACGGAATATTTTCAATCAAACTCGTTGTTTTTGACGGGCAAAAAGAAGGTTCCGATATTGTGCAGATAATTGTTAAACCTTCTAATTACGTTCCTGTTGATGAACTTGCTAAATCACTTACAGTTTATCCTAATCCATTTTCCGGAATCCTGAATGTAGATTATATTTCACCTGAAAAACAAAACGTTAAGTTCGAACTATATAACATTAATGGTTCTATAATCAAAAGTTATGACATCGAATCTTCAGGATTTGAAAGCCATATACTTGACTTCAACTCGTGTAACCTTAGTGAAGGAATGTATTTACTCATTATGAAGACAGAAAACAATGCACCTAAGATTGTGAAAATAGGATACAGAAAAGAAAGAAAATAAAGGAATTTTATCTCACTAAAAGTTTTTAAGTTTGACTACCAACTTTTAAAAGATAAAGACCACTGTTAATTCCATTAAGATATAAAAGAGCCGCTTCTCCATGAACCGGCTCTTTTAATATTAATTTACCTGTCATATCAAATAACCCGATGTACTTTTCATTATTATCTAATCCTGTAATGTTGACCTAACCCTCTCCCGTATTTAGGTATATCTTTAATGAATTAATCATTTCATCCCTACTTGATTTTACAATCTTATCTTTTGCTTCTGAAGTCCGGTTCTTCCCAAAATGAATGTCTACATTAAAGCTTCTTAGAGTTTTTGATTTTCTCACCCTCACCAGGAAGCTTTCCGCTTTGCAATAAATAAAATCATGCTCCCCTATCCCCCACCCAAAAAAAAAGCAGTCAGGGAATAACCCCCGACTGCCTCAATTCTATTTATATCTTAAAATATCTTTATTTGAACAATGAAAAGTCAACACGACGTGAATTCTGTAATTCAGGATCAGACATAGTATTTTCTTTTCCTGTGAATTCTTCTCCAAGTCCTGAAGTCGTAATTCTATTTCTGTCAATACCTTGTGATACAAGATAATCAGCTGCTGCTTTCGCTCTGTTTATAGAAAGAGCCTTGTTTGCCGGATCAGTTCCTCTTGGATCTGCAAATCCTGAAGCCTTAACTTTAGCCTTTGCATTGCTCTTCATCAGTTTAACAAGCTTATCCATTCGATCTCTTGATTCTGCTGAAATATCCCATTTGTTAGTTTCAAAGAAAATTGAATTAACCTTAGTGTTTTTCAACCATTTATCCATATCTTCTTCATCCGGGCAACCTTTCTTTTCAGCAACTCCAAATACGTCAGGACATTCGTCTATTCCATCATATACGCCATCCTTGTCACTGTCAGTCGGGCAACCTTTATCATCAACTTTAGCTCCCTTAGGAGTGTCAGGACAAGCATCGTTCTTATCTGATACGCCATCTCCATCAGTGTCCGGACATCCGTTGAATTTCTTCACTCCGGGAACTGTAGGACATTCATCTTCACTATCTTTAATGCCATCGCCATCAGTATCAGGACAACCCTTGAATTCTTTTACTCCCTTAACTGTCGGACAATCATCTTTACTGTCAATTATGCCGTCACCATCAGTATCAGGACATCCGTTGAATTCGGCAAGTCCTTTAACTTCCGGACAATCATCTTTTTTATCTTCAATACCATCACCATCTGTGTCAGGACAACCCTGGAATGCAGCTAATCCCTTAACATCAGGGCATAAATCTTGTGAATCTGGTACTCCGTCGCCATCTTTATCCAAAGGACAGCCTGTCTTGTCAACAACAACACCCTTTGGGGTATCCGGACATTTATCTTTATGATCGGCTACACCGTCTCTGTCTTTGTCAAGCTTTGCTGAGAAAGCCCATTCAATACCTACTATTGCTTTTAAGAAATTATCATGCGCTTTAACTTCTCCGGTTTTATTCTTATTTTCATCATATAAGCTGTGTTTACCATTAACACCATTTATATAGCCAAGCTCTCCAAATAAAGCCCAGCTTTTGCTAAGCATATATTTAGTTCCGATACCGGCTTCAAAATTCACCCAAGAATAGTTGAATTTTTCGTTTTCAGGAACCCCCTCTTCTCCTACTCCATTGAAATCCATGAATTTATTACTATTGTCACTAAGCAGACCTATACCTCCAAAGATGAAAGGCTGCCATTTACTGGTTAAAGGTAAAACCTTACCATTGTTCAGTTTATACCTCAAATCAAGAAAGAAATTTCCAAGATCAGTAGAAATTTTTTCAGAGCCTCCAATTTTTTCTAAATCATTGAGCATCCAGCCTAAATTGGCTTTCAAACCAAGATCAAAAGAAGGTGACAGGTATCTGTTTAGGTAAAACTCCGGCATCAAACCATCCGACTGTCCCCAGTTGAAATTATGATAATAACCGGCTCCGGCACCTAAACCCCACTTATTCTCAGCATTCTGTGCATTTACAGTTTGCACTGCAATCAGCACTACTACAATTAAAAGTAATTTTTTCATAACAGCTAATTTTTTTTAGGAAGATGAGAAATCCCCAAGAATAGGAAGTATATATGTTCTATCGTAAAGAATGGGTGAATCATCAGTTTTGAATTGGTTGTTTATTTAAAATCTAAAAGTAATTCTTTTCATTACAGAATATAATTTTATTCTCACATTATCAATTTACAAATTATAATTGACAATTAAAAACATTCCCTATATAAATAAACCTTTGAAATTATTACATTAGTACAATGTTTTATTAAAAAACCCTACTATGTCAGTTACCCGTTTTGGAATTTCTATCGAAGCTGATTTGCTTGAAGCTCTCGACGAATACGTTAAAGAAAACCATTTTTCAAACCGTTCTCAAGCTATTCGCCAACTTATAAGTAAAAACATCGTAGAACGTAAATGGCAATGCAATAACGAAGTAGCAGGTACTGTCACATTAATCTACAACCCTCAAAAAAGAGAAATAATAAATCAAATTGCTTCTACAATTGAAAACTATTATCATGAAATATTATCAACCCAAAGATTCATGCTAAATCAAGACAAATGCATGGAAGTTGTTGCTGTTAAAGGAATTGCAAAACGACTTACTGAACTTTCCGATAATCTAATTTCGATTAAAGGTATAATGCATGGAAAACTTTCAATGAGCAGAGCTGATTAATTTTATAGATTAACCTCTCGTTTAAAATTCTATCTGATTTTATCTATAAAACAATCTAAATGTCTGAATATGATAAATCTGAAGTCTTTAAAAAAGAAACCGACGAAAAAGAAACCGGCAAAAAGAAACCCAAAAAAAAGATCTTTCATAAGAACAGTATTTAGACTGATATTTTTTATCCTAATCTTTTTTTTCGGGTCAACAATCTTTTTTACAGCTGCTTATAGGTTCATTAACCCTCCTGTGACTACATTCATGATTTCTAAAACAATTTCTCAATCTTTTAAAGGTGAAAGTATTATCCTTAAAAAAGACTGGGTGAAAATTGAAAATATATCTCCCAATATGGTTAAGGCAGTTATTGCTGCTGAAGATAATCTTTTTGTAAAACACAACGGCTTTGACCGCGAAGCTATTGAAAGAGCTATTGAACACAACAAAAAAGGGAAAAAAATAAGAGGAGCAAGTACAATTAGCCAGCAAACTGCTAAAAATGTTTTTCTATGGCCTCAACGCTCATTTATTCGTAAAGGACTTGAGGTCTATTTCACATTTCTCATAGAAACCTTCTGGAGTAAGGAAAGAATAATGGAAGTATATTTGAATGTCATTGAAATCGGGAAAGGTATTTACGGAGTTGAAAAAGCTTCCTCAATTTATTTTCACAAAAAAAGTAAAGATCTTTCCCGTGGTGAAGCTGCTTTGATTGCTGCTTCACTTCCATCGCCACTAAAATACAGCATCGTAAATCCAGGACCTTATATGAGGTCAAGACAATCACAAATAATAGAATTGATGGATAAAATTGAAACACTTAAAATAGATTAGCCAGGTCTTCAGAAATAAATTTTTTCCTCAAATTATGAATCCCGCCTCTTTAAAACATTATTAACACCAAAGAGGTACCTCATTACTATCAAATACCATAACAAACCGCTTCTTATGGTGTTTAATAGTAATCAGGTACGAATTTAACCTGGCCTTGCCCTATTCTAAAATTGGTACTCAGTTTTGGTAATTTTCTCCCGATAAAGTGTTTGTCAAGGTTAAACTTTACTCAACTTAAAAATAAAACCATATCTTGTTTTCCAAATTACTTATTTTAATAACAAACTTTATCTGGAAAAATTTGTTTAATAAATGTTCCTTAAAGTAAATGCTTATGAGTGAATTGATTAATAACTCCCAAAGAAGGAAAGAACTGCTGAAACACATGATACTACAACTTCATAGTGGAGAAGCTCCAGAAATGGTCAGAAAAAGACTTACTAAAATTCTGGAATCCATACCTTATGATGAAGTGGTAGAAGTTGAGCAAGAGCTCATATCAAAAGGTTTGCCCGTGGAAGAAGTACTGAAGCTATGTGACATACATTCAATGGTTTTGGATGGTCATATAGATCAATCAGGAGCTAAAGCAATTCCTCCGGGGCATCCGGTTGATACATTTAAAAAGGAAAACACAGAATTGTACAAAGTTGTTGATGATTTGCATTCTCTTTTTCAAAATTCAAAGAATATTTCTGCTAATGGTTTAAAAGAATGGTCGATTTCCGTTCACACTAAATTCAATAGCCTTTATGATGTCGATAAACACTATAAAAGAAAAGAATATCTGGTATTTCCATTCCTTGAAAAAGCAGGAATAACAGGTCCTCCCAAAGTTATGTGGGGCAAGCACGATGAAATCAGGGAGTTAATAAAAGGCTCTATTGATGCAGTCAGTAATCCGGATGTAATTTCTGTTGATGACCTTCAGAATATAATCCAAGTTTTGATGCTCCCTGCAGTTAAAGGAGTTGAAGACATGATTGGCAAGGAAGAGGAAATTCTTCTGCCAATGTGTATGGATACTTTAACTGAAAGCGATTGGTGGAGTGTATATTCTCAAACAATGGAATTTGGCTTTTGCCTGTATGACCCTGATGTTGAATGGAAACCGGAAAACATTGAAGTCAGCGAAATAGAATTCAACACTAAAAATAGTATAAACCTTTCAACTGGCAATTTTGATATTGAAGAGATAGAATCTCTTTTCAAAACCTTACCTATAGATATTACATTTATAGACAAAGACGATAAAGTAAAATTTTTTAGTTTAGGTCCAGATAGAATCTTTACCAGAAACAGAGCAATTTTAGGCCGGGATGTAAGAATGTGTCATCCTCCGTCAAGTGTTCATGTTGTAGATCAGATACTTGAAGACTTCAAGAGTGGAAAGGAAAATAGTGCTGCTTTCTGGATAAACATGCATCAAAGGTTTATATATATAGAATACTTTGCCTTAAGAGATAAAGAAGGGAATTACCTTGGAACAATAGAATTCACTCAGGATCTCACTAATTTGCGGGCTCTTGAGGGTGAGCAAAGATTGCTTTCGTATTCAAAGAAATAAATAAACATGGATATAACTCCAAAAACAAAAGTTGGAGAATTACTTGATAATTACCCATTTCTGGAAGACATGCTAATTGAGATTTCTCCGGCTTTTGCTTTATTGAAAAACCCAATACTCAGAAGGACAGTTGCAAAAGTTGCTTCCCTGCAACATGCCTCCTCTATCGGAGAAATTAAAATTGAAGAACTGGTTAACTTACTTAGATCTAAAGTTGGGCAAGAACCTCTCTTTGTTTCATTTTCTGAGTCAGCTTATATATCCAAAGAATTGCCCGATTGGTACAGTGAATCAATGATAGTCAAACACTTCGATGCACGAGAAATTATTCAGTCGGGGGGCAGTCCTTTAAATACTATCATTGAAGAAACAAGCATACTTAATTCAGGAGAGATTTATGAATTCACTACTCCTTTTGTACCTGCTCCTATTTTAGATATCTTAACAAAAAAAGGATTTTTAACATTTTCCCAGGAAAGAGAAAGTGCGATAATCAATATGATAAAAAAGCCATAATAAGCTTAGCAAGCGAACTACTTTTCAACTTATTATGGCTTTCCTGTATCTTTATTTGCTGAATTTCAGCCAGTCGATTTCAACAGAATTATTGCTATTAGTCAAAACGATAAGGTCATGCTTTCCTTTAAGCTTTTTCTTTATTTTGGTTTCAACATCAATCCATTGACTGCTCTCAGGAACTACAATCTCTGAAATCAGATTTTCATCATTAACTGAATCGGAATAAACTTTAATCACACTGCCCTCTTTTGACAATGCCTTAACCACAAGCTTATTGTATTTTTTAGCAGAAAAAGAAACTGCATTATATTTTATCCAGGCACCCTTTTCATTCATTGTAGCTTTCCAACCTTTGAACCTATCGAGAGTATCAAGAGAAATGACTTCAACACCTTTTTCGCTAATACTACTAAATCTGTCAATTTGAATTTCAGAAGATGCTTCTGTTAATCCAACGCCTCTATGAGTAGGAATAACCTTTTGAATTGTGCCGTCTTCATTGAAAAACATACTATCGATGCAAACAGCCCTGTTTTTATCGAACGAAGGGGAATAAGCATTTTGGTGGTAAAACAAATACCACTGATTATTGTATTCAATAAAAGAATGATGGTTAGTCCAGCAATTCATAGGTGATTCATCCATAATGACACCGGCAAATTTGAATGGTCCCATCGGGCTATCTCCCATAGCGTACTCAAGCCTTTCGATTTTATTTTCCACATGAGGATATGTCATGTAATAAATTCCTTTTCTTTCAAACAACCATGGTCCTTCAATAAGACCTTTCTTAGGTAAATCTTCACAAACCTTAGCTTCTGAGCTTAATTCAAGCATATTTTCATTCAGCTTAGCAACGAAAATTTTGCCCATTGACCAATAAATGTATGCTTGTCCGTCTTTGTCAATAAATATGTTAGGGTCGATGCCTCCTAATTTTGCAATAGGCTTTGCCTGAGGAACATAAGGACCTTCAGGTTTATCAGCTATAGCAACGCCAACTCCGAAACCTCTTCCCATAGATGCATCTTTAATATTGGCAGGGAAATAGAAATAATACTTTCCGTTTCTTTCAACACAATCAGGAGCCCACATGCTATATGAATCTGATTTAACCCATTCAACATTATTCTGGCTTACAATTACTCCATGGTCAACCCAATCGCCAAGGTTTTCAGAAGAAAAAACGTGATAATCCTCCATGCAAAACCAATTAGGCCTTCCTTGTCCTTCCTTTGCGCGGATATCGTGGGATGGGTAAAGATAAACTTTACCATTAAAAACCCGGGCTGAAGGATCGGCAGTAAACTGATCTCTTATAATTGGATTTTGTGCAAAAGACAAAATGCTAATTGACAGAATTGAAATAAAAAGAACTATTCTTTTCATAATGATTCAGATTATATGTTTTTTATTAAAAAAGATGAAATACTCAGAAAATCAATTCACTAATGTTTATAAAATTACATTCTATAAATCTAATGAATTTCCAATATTGAATATTATTTTTTTAAAATAAGATATTCCAAACTAATTTATAATTTTCTAATGTCCCGTTAAAGGAGAATATTTATAAAGAATCTCCCTTAATATTTATTTGAATAAATCTAAGTTTACTGATTCTCCCATTATCTTATAGCCATTTTCATTTAAATGCAGAAAATCTCCTGTATGAATATCGGGCAACAATGTCATTTTATCTTCAGGATCTCTGACAGTCAAATCGAAATCAATAATCTTATCAAATTTTCCGCTGGTACGTATCCATTCATTTAGCTTTTGACGAGCTACTTCCCTGTAGCTTTGATAATAAAAAGACTTCCCAAAAGGGGTAATAGTAGCACCGTAAACTTTCATGTTTTGAGCATGAGCCTTTTCTATCATCGATGAATATGCAACAATAAGGTCATCAACAACTTTCATGGCAGTAATACTATCAGGAGTTCCTCCAAGATCATTTACCGCTTCAAAAATAATTACCCACTTTACACCACTTCTTTCAAGTACATCTCTGCTAAATCTGTCGATTGCAGCAGGGCCAAGACAATTTTTCAATACACAGTTTCCACCAACTCCCATATTGAGAACGCCAATATTAGCTGTTGAAGGGTTAGCAACCAGACGTTCGGACAAAATATCAGGCCAGCGGTTTTGTTTGTTAGTACCCGAACCCCGGCCATCAGTAATTGAATTACCAATTACAGCAACTGCACCACCTTTGTCAGAAGCAAGGACATCAATCCCTTTAATAATATACCAGTGATCAGTAGTTATTGAATTTGTAAAGTCGGCAGTTTCCGGTTGATTTCCGGCCAGAATATATGAAGTAGTCCGGGATCCGGGATGACCAGTTATATCTTCGGGTGTATTTCCGAAATTAATAGTAATTGAGACATCAGTACGGGGACTTAATTTGAATTCTATCTGATCTGAGACAATCGCTTGTCCGGGTTGAATAACTACCTCAGGTGAACCATTAAAAGTCAAAGCCTTTGTTGTCGAAGGGTTAACAGAGCTACCTCCTTCAGAAAGAGCAATATAAACATTGTTTATTTTAACTTCACTTTTACTGAACTCATTTGACAAATGCAATCTAAGAACTTCACCACCAATTGAAACCCTTACTGTTTGCCTTAATGCATTGTTTGTCAAACCGGGTTGGGGTGGATTATTATGCGGTTCTGTTAACTGGGGAGATGTGCCCCAGGTTCCTGTCCATACTTGTTTAGAAGAAGCATTTACACAACTATAGAAAAAAATAGAAGTAATTGCTATGCAAACAAGAGTTGATAAAAGTTTATGTTTCATGATTCTATGGTTTAATTAAGAACTGTAAAAATAGACAATTCCCAAAATTATGTATATTTCTTTTAAAAACTTCTTCCATTTGATAGGTGTTCAATTATATAAAAAGATAAAATTCATTTAAAAAGAACAAGATTACATCAGTATGTAGTCTGCTATACAGCACCTTATGGAAAATAAAAAAATGCTTTTAAATTATTAATTTGCAAATAGATAAATTACATCAAAATAATGAAAGAAACAATCAGGCATATATTAGGATATTTACTTGGAATTGCAATTGTTTTATTCCTTATTCCCTATTGGCAATATAGTATATCGATTAAAGAATACGGTTTGCCAAATGACATAATTTTCAAATCAGATATCTTCAGGATAGCAATATCAGTAATACTATTTATAATCGGAATTATATTTGGTGCATGGTCAAACTTCTACCTTTATGAACATGGGAAAGGAGGGCCCTTAGATATTTTTAATTCAGCAATAAGTCCAAGATCAAAAAATCTTCTCACGACAGGTCCTTACCATTTCTGCAGGAATCCAATGCTTTTCGGCACAATATGCGCCTATTCTGCTTTTGGATTATTGTTGAATTCCTTAAGGAGCTTTATGGTTGCAGTAGGATTTACAATTTTCATGTATGTTTATGTAAAACTTTTCGAAGAAAAGAGGTTAAAAAAAGATTTTGGAGAAGAATATTTAAAATACAGAAAATCAACCTCTATGATATTCCCCTTTAAAATCATTCCGGAATTATTTAAATCCCGGAAAAAAGAATCATAAACAATAAGTCTGCTAAAATTCGACATTTGCCCACCTATTTTTATTCAATTTTAGAAACCTAATATCTAATTTCAAAAACATTAGTACTCTCTTATTTTTATTTTTACAATAAGAAACTCACTAATTTGAAATTTATGGATAAACTATATTCCTACGAGAAAACCAGTATTATCGGATCTTAACATCCTGATGTTACTAAAATTGGTTTTCAACAATCAACATTTTATTCAATTAGCAATTACAGCTAATAAAATACTTAAACTTAAACTTATCATAAAATGAAAATTTTGACTACACTTTTAACACTTTTGGTTTTGATATCATTTAGCTCTGCCGCGCAGAACTCATCATCCAACAAAAAAAATAACAAACAAAAGAAGAATTTCCATATTTATCTGTGTTTAGGTCAGTCGAATATGGAAGGGAATGCTAAGATAGAAGCTCAGGATACTATTGGCATAGATCCAAGGTTTAGGGTAATGTCAACACTTGACTGTCCAAATCTTAAAAGAGAAAAAGGGAAATGGTATGTTGCAGTTCCTCCTTTATGCAGATGTCATACCGGACTTTCACCGGCTGATTATTTTGGACGAACAATGGTTGCGTCACTTCCCAAAAAAATAAAAGTAGGAATAATCAATGTTTCTATTGGCGGGTGTAAAATTGAGTTGTTTGATAAAGAGAATTACGCTGAATATATTTCAACATCGCCCGATTGGCTAAAGGGTATGGTAAAGGATTATGATAATAATGCTTACGGACGCCTTATCGAAATGGCGAAACTTGCGCAAGAAGAAGGCACAATAAAAGGAATATTATTACATCAGGGAGAATCAAATACCAACGATTCCTTATGGACAAAAAAAGTTAAGATGGTTTATGATAATATAATTAAAGACCTTAATCTCAACCCTAAAGACGTTCCTTTGCTTGCAGGAGAAGTGGTTAATACTGATCAAAACGGATTATGTTCAAGTATGAATAGGATAATTGGAAATTTACCACAGGAAATCCCCAACTCCTATGTAATTCCATCAACAGGTTGTGCCGGAGCAAAAGACCGCTTACATTTCACGGCTGAAGGATATCGTGAATTTGGCAAACGATATGCGGAAAAGATGTTGAGTATATTAAAAGCAAAAAAATAAAAAACATATACTTAAATGAAACTATCAAGATTGATTTTTACTGTATTGATTCTTTCTATTTCAATAACATGTAAAACCGAAGACAC
>CAYUEI010000058.1:0-13988 GCA_964443445.1 uncultured Prolixibacteraceae bacterium
AACATTGTAATCTGGCCTTTGCTATTCAACAGGTGACAGAAGAAATAATTCTGACTATGGCTGCCTACGCAAAAGAAATTACAGGTGCTGAGTATTTATGCCTTGCCGGTGGCGTTGCTCTTAATTGTGTTGCCAATGGTAAACTGCTGAAAAGTAAATTATTCAAGGATATATATATTCAACCTGCTGCAGGTGACGCGGGAGGAGCTTTGGGAGCAGCTTTATCTGCTTATTACCTGTATTATGGCAAGGAGAGAATTGTTGCTGAAAAGGACTCAATGAGAGGTTCTTATCTTGGACCTTCGTTCACAAATATAGAAGTTGAAAGGATAGTTAAATTTTATAAGGCTGTGTATACTTATTGTCCCGATTTCGACGAGCTTTCAGCAAAGACTGCTGCTCTCCTTAATCAGGGTTATGTTGTAGGTTGGGTTCAGGGAAGAATGGAATTTGGCCCCAGAGCCCTTGGAAACAGAAGTATTTTAGGCGACGCCAGAAATAAGGAAATGCAAAAGAAGCTTAATCTGAAAATAAAATACAGGGAAAGCTTCAGACCATTTGCCCCGGCAGTTCTCGAAGAGGATAATTCAAAATACTTCGATTTAGAAACCGATTCTCCATATATGTTGCTCGTAGCTCAGGTAAAAGATGAATTTCTGAAAAGTATTCCCGCCGATTATTACCAGCTCCCGATGATGGAAAGACTTTATTTTGAAAGAAGTACTGTTCCTGCAATTACTCATATCGATATGTCGGCCAGAATTCAAACTGTCCATAAAGAAACAAATGAACGTTTTTATAAGCTGATTGAGGCTTTTAAGAAATTAACCGGATTTGGATTGTTGGTTAATACAAGTTTTAATGTAAGGGGCGAACCTATAATTTGTACCCCCGACGATGCTTACAGATGTTTTATGCGAACTGAAATGGATTTTTTAATTATAAATGATTTTATTTTTGAAAAAGAAAAGCAGCCCGAATGGACTGAAAAGGATAAATGGCAAGAAGAGTTTAAACTCGATTAAAAAATCTTAATTTTAACATCAAATTAAAAATACTGATAATGGATTTTCTAAAAGATTTCTGGAACTATATGAAAGAAAGAAAAAAATGGTGGCTGATTCCAACATTTATAGTGTTCATTCTTTTGGGCTTATTGATTATTTTAAGTTCTGGTAGCGCCCTGGCTCCTTTCATTTATACTCTGTTTTAAAAACCCGATGAAAAGAGATAAAACCCTTGAAGCCATATTGGTTGTTGCTACAGGCCTGTTGATATTTTATATCATTTACAGACACGAAATCCTCTTATATGCCGCTGCTGCACTTGGGCTTACAGGAGTTTTTATCAAACCCCTTGCCTCACTATTTGCTAAAGGATGGTATTTACTTGGCGACTCATTGGGTTTTGTTGTTTCAAAAGTTATCCTTACTGTAGTATTTTATTTATTCCTCGCACCTATTGCCTTCCTGCATAATCTTTTTAATAAAGATACTCTTAGATTGAAAAGATCTGATAAAAGTTTCTGGACTGATAGAAATCATGACTATAAATCCGGTGACCTGAAAAATATCTGGTGATAATTATCTAACACTTAAACTTATGAAAAATAAGCTTTTCCACGTACTATCCGACTTCTTCCTTTTGATATTCTTTTTATTCTTCTGGCTGTTGGTTAAGCCCGACTTAATATATCATTTTCAGCAACTGGGATTTTCTTCTGATGCTAATTTCTTTAAACAATACATAAACTACCCGGGTGGACTTGCTGAATACTTTTCTTTATTCCTTTTCCAATTCAATTATAAACCTTTGGCAGGGGCTCTGGTCTTTACCTTTTTATTGTCTTTAATCAGCTTTCTGGCAGAGGAGATTTTTAAAGATTCAAGGAAAGGTATTTCTTTTCTGCTGAAGTTTATCCCTATTGTTTTTCTTGCAGTTCTTTTTACTGATTACTCATTCCATCCAATATATTCAGTTCAGATATTTTCACTCTTTTTGTTTTTCTATCTGATAGTATTAATTTTCAACGCTAAAATCAGACTTGCCTTTAAGCTAATGTTATCAGGGATTTTATTGATGGCCGCATATTATATTTCCGGTGGACTTACCTTCTTTATTCTTGCTGTTTCTTTGATTATTTATCTTTTTTTAATAAAAAGGGATTTCAATATATCTAAGGTTATAATTTTACTTGTTGCCTTACTTTTCATTCCTTTTATTGCAGCTAATTTTATTTCATTCATTAATATCGAAGATGCTTATCTCAAATTCTCACCTTATTTCAGTAACTATAAACCGGGAATTATTACATATTCACTTTTCTTTTTATTACCCTTTGTTTTAATCATCGACGGATTGTTATCACTTATAAACAGAAATAAGCCACAAAAAGAAATTGACAGTAAAAAATGCGGGTCTTTTATAATCCAGTATTTGATTGCTGTTGTAATGCTCATTTGCGGTATTATTTTCTCAGTTAATAAAGACGAAAAACATAAAATTACAATTGATAAGTTAGCCCATGACGGGAAATGGGAGGAAATTCTTGAAAAAGTAAAAGCTAAACCTTCCGACGACCGACTTATTCAGTTTCATACTAACAGAGCTTTATTTTTTACAGGTTCTCTTCCTGAGAAGATGTTTGATTACCATCAGATTTGGGGACTTGACGGATTGTTCATAAACAGGTATTTTACAAATGAAGTCCTGCTGCCCACTACTGAACTCTTTTTTGAACTTGGCTTGATAAATGAAGCTATTCAATACGGCAACGAATCTATTTCTCAAAACGATAATTCTCCATTAATAATTGAACAGCTTATAATCTCAAATATAGTCTCAGATAAGTATAGCTCAGCTCAGATTTATATCAATCAATTAAAAGGATTCAGGTTCTTTAAGAAAAAAGCCCTTGAATATGAAAAATATATAAAAGGCGGAGAAGTTCCACAAATCGACTCATTGGTAATTTCAAAAAGAGAAATAATGCCTGTAACCGACTTCATTGTCAAGCGGCATGAACCTCAGTCAGACCTGATTAATATGCTTAGAGACAATCTGAATAATAAGATGGCTTACGAATATTTGATGGCAGCTTTTCTTCTTGATAACGACCTTGCTTCTTTTGTGAAATACTATTCTGTTGGCAAAAAATTTAATTATAAAACTATTCCAACAATTTATCAGCAGGCACTAATCTCATATAATTACGAAATGATGCGCCTGGATAAACCCATGAAACAAATTAATGTTTCTAAAGAAGTTTTAGATAGTTTTAATGAGTATATGTCCATATTCGCTGAATTTGAAGGAGATAAAGAAGCTGCTCAAAATAAGCTAAAAGAAAATTTTAGTAATACTTATTGGTATTATTTGCATTACGTGAGTCCGGTTACTAATAAAGCAGAAATAGTTGTACAATGAAAAAGTTAAAGATATATCTGATAGTTTTAATTGTTTTTGTAATTACTTCTTGCAATAACAATCCTTCGTCTTTTAAGAGTATAACAAAGACACCTGCCATATTTCCCGATTATAATGAAATAGTCATTCCATCAAATATTGCTCCATTAAACTTTCAAATAAATGAAAATGGAGATAAGTTTTATGTGGAAATAAAATCCCTTAACGGAAAGTCTTTAAAGATAAATACTTCTTCATCTTCGGTTTCCATCCCTGTTAAAGCTTGGAAAAAGCTATTGAAAAACAACATTGGAAACAAAATATCAATTGATGTCTATGCTAAAAGCAGCTCGGGATGGACTAAGTATGAACCCCTGAAAATAACTGTTTCTGAATATGAAATTGATTCTTATATGGCCTACAGGATTATTAATGTTGGCTATATCCTTTGGAAGAAAATGGGCTTGTATCAAAGAGATCTGACTTCTTTTAAGGAATCTCCGCTTATGCTTAACCGAAACACTGATGCTAATTGCATGAACTGCCATTCTTTCAGTAATAACAACCCTGATAAGTTCCAGTTTCACATGAGAGGTAAACACGGTGGAACAGTGATTGTTGATGATGGCAAGATTACAATGTTAAACACAAAAACACCTTACACTATGTCATCGTTTGCTTATCCTTCATGGCATCCTGGGGGAAAGCATATTGCTTATTCAGTGAATCTTATAAACCAATGGTTTCATGGTGTTGATAATAGAAACGAAGTATACGACCGGGCTTCCGATATAGTTGTTTACGACGTTGAAAAAAACATGGTAACTACTTCTCCTGTTGTATCTACTCATAGCCGGGAAAATCTGCCATTCTGGTCACCCGACGGAAAATACATTTACTATATTTCAACCGACCATTACGATGATACTTATGCATTTGATTCAGTACGATATAGCCTGTTGAGGGTAGGTTTCGATGTTAATACCAATGAATGGGGCAACGTTGATACTATCCTTAAAGCATCAGATATAAATAAGAGCATTACTTTCCCTACTGTTTCTCCCGATGGCAAAAATATCTTGTTTACTGCCTCAGGGCATGGATATTTTACTGTTTATGACAAGGAAAGTGATTTGTATATTTATAATCTCGAATCCAAAAAGGTAAGCGAGTTTACTTACAATTCAGACGATGTCGACAGCTATCACAGCTGGTCATCCAACGGGCGATGGATAGTGTTCAGCAGCAAACGATTAAACGGACTTTGCACTCACCCCTGGTTCTCATACATTGATGAAGAAGGAAATGCTTCAAAACCATTTATACTACCTCAAAAAGATCCTGCTTTTTACAGCAATTTCAAGGACAATTACAACAGGCCTGAACTTGTAAAGGGGAAGGTGAAATTTAATCAGCAAAAGCTCCTTAAAATAGCAAGAGGTAAAACCACAGATGTTGAGTTTGATCCAAAGGTTAATGTTGACGGATTGTCGGGGGCAACTAAAATCAAATCAGAAGGGCTTCATTAATATTTTCTGAAGGAATAGGGCAAAATTATAAATTTAGGAATTCAGGTTAATGTTATTATTTTAATAGCAAATGTGGATTATTTAAAAAAAAGAAAGGATAGATTTTTGGTAACCCATCCTTTTCTCAAACTAACTAATCTAACTAAACCTAAAACTTATGAAAATAAACCTGATACAAATGTATGTTATTAAACACAGAACGTTAAAATTTCGTTTAAAATATTTGCTTATGTAATAAATATTTACCTTAAATTAACAAATTGTGTGCCATTCTTTTAAAAAAAGGTTTGTGTAATTTTCCCCGGGTATATTTTGTTTCAAATTAAGTCATTAAGGAAAAAAGCGGGACAAAAGTGATACTGCTTTAATTTTGAGGAATGAAGTTATAAGTGATATATCCTGACTGTTGTTGTGGTGCTTCAGAAGACGAGTTGAACTTGGTTCTCAAAGCAGCAGTTTTTGCAAAAGACAATATTTGTTCATCAATATCGGCCTGGATTACGGGATCAGCCTTAACTACTTTACCAGAGCGGTCTACAACAATATTCACCTTAACTTTTCCACCCTTCTGAGCAAGGTAAACGGGTATTGGCAATCTTTTATGGAAACGATCTTTAAGGAAATATTCAACATTACTGTCGCCGTTATAAACTTTGTCTTTAAAAGATTCAATATCGGTTTCATTAACAATTTCTTCAGGCATACTTAAATCATTAACTGTTGGTATTTCCTTCGATAATTGACCTGAAACATCCTTAACAAGTCTCTGTGCCTGTTCCAGTTCCTTTTGGTAAGCTTCATCAAATATCTCATTCTTAGCGGAAACTGCTTTATTGGATGCTACGTTTGTTAATTGATTATCAGAATATTTCCCACTTTCATTTCCCACTGATTCATTTCTGTTTTCCTGAAGCTTTTCAATTATTTCTTGGGGAAAATCTATTAATATTTCTGTTTCCTTAAATTCCTGTTTTACACTTATTTTAGTTACCAGTAAAACAGCAAAAAGCAGAATATGAAAAATCAAAGTGGCAATAATGCCATTTATATTTCTTTTATATATTTCAGCTAATTTTGACATTCAGCAAAATTAATCAAATTGTCTTTAGCTGATTAACCATATCTGAAAACAATTTCAATATAGACAACTCCCTACCAGATTCGTACCACATCCGTACCATATACCTATCAAACACCATAAGAAAGTTCGCTTATGGTGTTTGATAGGTATATGGTACGAATCTGGTAGGGATTTGTCTCGAATCAAAGATAGGATCGATTGAACACTGGGTAGCAGAAAGAATATTTTGATAATACTGGAAAAATGATGACAGGTAATTCAGGATAAAAAAGATTTTATTGAACAAATTTCATTAAATTTGATTTTATTAACGTTTAGGGATTAAAAAAATATAGAATTATTTAAGTTTGAAATTCAAAATGTTATAATTTAGTGAAATTAAGGTGTGATGGATGTTTCTCAGTTAAAAAAGTTAATTTATATTTGAGATGGAAATCAATCTGTCTCGAAGGTTTGCACTGTTGATAGGAAAAGAGAAAAAAATTCATATTGCAAATCTGGAAATTTACTTTTAAATTGTGGAATGTTGGGACTTTGAGCAAGTTAATGGAAAGATGAAAAGAATCATTTATTTAATAATATTTCTGGCAGGTATTTATTCATGTAGTCCCAGGGGAGGATTTGTTGAAACAAATGAAAACGAGGCGCCTACAGCTCCCCGTTTTGCAGAGTTTGGCGAGAAACAGCTTTCACTGGTAGGTGATATACAACCTTTCAAATCTGAAATCAGAATTGATACTATTGATGAGAGCAAATACCTTATAAATCTTATACTTTATACCGACTTTCCTTCAGCATTACCAAAATTTGATTTTTTAATAAAATATCCAAGGAATGCTATAGATATTTTATGGAGTTCACGATCATGGTCAAACAGTTCATATATCAACATCCCTAATTATTCAAGATTACAGTCTGATTATAATGTTGTTTCAGCATTAACAAACGATGATAAGAACAGGCTGACCATGGCTTCATGGGATGATTTTAAAAGCAGGTTTACAGGAATCGACATTAAGAAAGACTTTGATTCTTTGGTCTTTGCTTTCAATTTTTTTAATACATCTGTTCCTGATGCTGAAGTTCTTGAATATAAAGCTCAGATCTTGATAGATCTACAGGAAATACAGTTCACAAAGTCAGTCAGAGAATGTATTCAATGGAGATTAGATAAAGAAGACCACAGCACTATTCGCAAAATTGATATGTCACTTCTCCCGGTTTACTCACTGTGGTACCCGATGAACAGAAATATTCCTATTGAAAATATTACCTATTATTTTGATTCAATATCTTCTATGGGATTCAAGTCGGTTTTATTCGATGACGGATGGCAGGATGTTGTAAAGTTTGATGTTGACCCAAATGGCTATTGGGATCCTTCGCAAACAAGTGTCGTTAAGGAGTTTATGAATAAGGCTCACGAGAAAGACATGAAAGTTGCTTTGTGGTATACTAAACCTTTTGTTGGAGCTCATAAATACGTTTTCAAAAAATATGAAGGCAAATATTTACAGTATGTAACTTCAAGTCAACCGGTTCTTGATATAAGATATCCTGATGTAAGAAAATATTTATCAAAGCTTTATTCAAATGTTGTTACTGAATGGGGGGTTGATGGTATATTGTTTGATTTCCTAAACGGATATTATCCTGATGAGCATATTATTGTAACTGAAGACAATGGGCGTGACTTTGTTTCTGTCAGGAAGTCGCTTGATTCATTGAGGCTTGAGATGGAAAATGAACTTCTTACTTCTAATCCTGAATTATCAATCAACCAGAGTTATCCTTCAGTTGGTCCATTGCATACATCAAATCTTAAAACAATCAACGGATTTTTAGGTACGACTGTTTTGAATGATGTAAGGGAAAAGCTTGTAAACAACAGGCTTATGTATGGTGAATACTCTCCTTTTATTGAAGTCGTGGGAATACACCCAAGAGATCCCGCAGTAGATGTAGCCTTGAAATTTCAATCTGTTTTGTTCGGAGCTCCGTATATTTCATATTTCACTTATACTTTGCCTGAAGAAATACGAAAAACACTTGGATTTTGGGTAAAATACTGGCAATCAAACAATGAATTGTTGTTGCAAGGTGATTTCGAAGCTTCTGATCCTGTTCACAGATATACAGTACTGAAATCGGGTAATGAGTCTAAAATGATTGTTGGAGTTTATGGCAGAACAGCACCGGTTGATCTTGGTTATTTCCAGTTTGAAGAGGCAGATATTATCAATTCATGTGAATATCAATTCGTTTCTGTTACAGGAACTCCTACAGGAAAGGTAGATTACATCACTCATGATCATACCGGAAAATATGTTGACCGGGGTACCCTGAAATTCAAAAGAGGAATTGCAACTATTGAAATACCGGTTGCAGGTTATGCTCGTCTGATTGTGAAATAAATTTCACAACTTCTGTAATAATGTCTAAAAAGATTTTTAAGATTCCGGCACTTTTATTGTTTATACTATTGCTGTGTTTGTTAGGGAGTTATAGTTCTGAAGCTTCCTTGAATAAGCTAAATAAAAAAAAGCCTAAAGGATTTATCAGAAGTGCATTGGAATTCTATTTAAAAGGAGAAGTTGACGAGGCTGAACGCCTGGTATTCAAGTCATTTAAAAAAGACACTACTGATGTAAAAGCTTATCTTCTCTTATCTGATATTTATGCAGACCGGAATGACGAAGAAAAGCAAATATGGGCGCTTAAGAAAGTATTATCAATAGATTCAGTCAATTATAAAATTTCTCACAAATTACTTGCTAATCTTTATTTTAAAAAGGGTAACTACAAAGATGCATTATTTGACTATGAAAGATATTCAATTATTAAAAATACTAAAGATTCTGTTTTTATTGAAAACAGGATTAAATCTTGTCAATTTGCTTTAAATTCTATTTCAGAAAACAGGAATATTAAAGTTATTCCATTGAATGATAAGGTCAACACAACAATGAACGAGTACTGGCCCGCTATTTCAACCGATGATTCAATTCTTTATTTTACAAGGCTGATAAATCAGGATACCAACTTCCCTTACGAGCGTCAGTTTTATTCAAAAAAAGGAATCGAAGGATGGGGTGAACCTACTCAAATAGATTTTAACTCTGCAGAGGGAACAAACATAGGCACTATGTGTATTTCCGCCGATGATAAACTAATGTTTTTTACAATGTGCGGTAATAAGGGAGGAAAAGGGAGCTGCGATATTTATTATTCAAGAAAAATCAAAGGTTACTGGTCGTATCCTGTTAATGCCGGAGAAGTTATTAACGGCAAGTCATGGGATTCTCAGCCTTCAGTATCTGCTGATAACCGGTTTCTTTACTTTGCCAGCAACAGGTCAGGAGGATTTGGGGGAATGGATATATGGAGAAGCGAATTCAAGGAAATGAAAGATGGGACACTTTTTTTTCAGGCTCCTAAGAACCTTGGCTACGGAGTAAATTCTTCACACAACGACTTTTCACCTTATATACATTCCGACGGTATTACTATTTATTTTGCTTCTGAAGGGAAATATGGTTTTGGGGGTAGCGATTTATTTATGTCAAGATTGAACGACACTGTTTGGTCTTATGCTTTAAATTTCGGATTTCCGGTTAACACACGGTTTAACGAAGATGGAATTGTAATTTCACCATCAGGCTTTACAGCTTTATTCTCGTCAGACAGAGATAGAACTAAAAAAATATCGAAAGACCTGTTTCAGTTTGATATTCCTGATGAGTTTAAGCCTGGTAAAGTTGGTTATATTAAAGGCTATGTAGTTGATAATTCAACAGGTAAAAAGCTGAATTCGATTATAGAAATCACCCGGCTTGACGATGATGAATCTTTAAAAGTTACTTCTGACGACATAGACGGGTTTATTACAACTCTCGTAGCTTCAAGAAGATACGCTTTAAATGTGAATTTAAAAGGGTACCAGTTTTATTCAAGGCATTTTGATTTGAATGATTCATCTACTTTCAAAAAGGCAACGAAGTTGATAATATATCTTGATCCTGTAAAATCAGGCGATTTAATTAAACTTTCCAATATCTTTTTTGATTTTAACTCTGCAAATTTAAAGGCTGAATCTTATCCTGAACTTAATCAGATAGTTTTGTTTCTTGAGGGTAACTCCAACATAAAGGTTGAAATCTCAGGTCATACAGATAATGTTGGCACTGATGATTATAATTTAAAACTGTCGGAGCAAAGGGCTAAATCTATTTACGATTATCTTATTACGAGAATCAATAAAGAAAGATTGACATATAAAGGTTATGGTTCTTCTTCACCGCTTACAGGTAATGAAACGGAAGAGGGGAGAGCACAAAACAGAAGGTGTGAATTGAAAATTCTTTAATCCCGGAATATTCTTTTATTGCTTATTTTACTCCAAGTGATTTGAAGTTATCAAACAGCCTTGATTTTAGCTCTTTTTCTTCCATATTAAGCATTATTGCAGCTGAAGAGTACATTTCATTAATAGGAAAATTAGATTCGTCAGTTTCAAGAAAAATCCTGTTTGAGGGGATGTGTTTAATAATGTCGGCTGCTTTGGTTTTTAATATCAAAGATTCGCCGAAAGAAAAATAGCAGTTAAATTTTAATAGTTCTTTTGTTTGAAATTTGTTTCCTTTATAATTGTGGAGTATAACAGGAAAAGTGAATTTGGCTGCTTTTAAAACCTGCATTAAGTCGGAGTATGCCCTTACACAGTGGATTATTAATGGTTTACCTGATTTTCCAGCAATAGAAATATGAATTTTTAATTCCATGATTTGCCTTTCAACCTCAATTTCAGTAGTTCTGTCAATTCCACATTCTCCTATAGCTATACAATTGTCAATATTGGCTAATGATGAAAGTTTTTCTTCAATTACTTCAGGTTTAACCTTTCCGGTATGCCATGGATGAAAGCCTGCTGAGAAATAACTTGTAGCAGGAATATCTTCATCAGGTAAAATGACATTTCTGACTGTTATTGTTTTTTCATCAAAAAATGTAATTTTATGAGAATGTATATCAATGTATTCCGGCATTTGATTGATTAATTATAAGTTTCATTTTAAATGTAACAAAAGATGACGAATACTGGTTGTAATTTCCTTAAAAATGACATATTTTAATGTAAAATTTCTGTATGATAATTTCAGACTTTAATTCTTTATATAAAACTCTTTCAGAAAGGGGTAAACGCAGATTAGTCGTTGCTAACGGAATAGATAATCATTCACTTAAAGCAATCAGCAAGGCCATAGAAAGCAATTTGGTTTCAGTACGGGTGACCGGTAACAAAAGCATTATTGAAACAGAATGTAGCAATAGCGGGATTAATATTAACAATTTTGAAATTATTGATTGCCTGGATGAACAGACGGCTGTTGATACTGCCGTTGAGATTGCATCAACCGGAGGAGCTGATCTTATAATGAAAGGTCTGATTAGTACTGATGTTTACGTGAAGTCGATTTTAAGAAAAGAAAAAGGGCTTCTTGAAGAGGGCTCATTACTTTCTCATGTTACAGTGATTTTAAACCAAAGCTATCCAAAACCAATTATAGTTTCGGATGTTGCAGTTATTCCCCTTCCTACGTTGGAACAGAAGGTTAAGATGACTGAATACCTGATTGATGTTGCTCATAAACTGGGAATTGGAATTCCTAAAGTTGCTTTTCTGGCAGCGAGTGAAAAAGTATCTCAGCGTATGCAGGCAACTGTAGATGCTTTTGAACTTAAAAAGCTGTGGGAGAATGGCCGGTTTCCCGATTCTTTATGTGACGGGCCTATGGCTCTTGATTTAGCTATAGATCCGGAATCGGTTGAGATTAAGAATTTTATTTCTCCTGTTGCCGGGGAAGCCGACTGCCTATTGTTTCCCAATATTGAGTCGGGGAATGTTTTTTATAAGGTAAATACTAAATTTTGTAACGCTGAAACTGCTGCTATTCTTGTAGGGACAAAGGTTCCTGTTATCCTCTCATCCAGAGGAGACACAATACAAACCAAGCTGAATTCAATAGCTTTGGCGGCATTAATAGGATAGATATATTTTCATGAAGCAATGGAAAAGATATTAGTAATAAATCCCGGTTCGACATCTACAAAGATTGCTGTTTTTGAAGGTGAAGATTGCATTTTCACAAATACAATCCGGCACTTTCTTGATGAGTTGATTTTGTATCCCAATATAATTTCACAATTTGAATTCAGAAAAGATCTTATTGAAGGAACTCTTGAAATTGAGGGTATAGATATCAATGAGATTAAAATAATAATGGGCAGGGGAGGGTTAACCTACCCATTGGAATCTGGTGTTTATGAAGTAGATGACAGAATGTTGACTCATGTTCGTAAAGGAATATTCGGTCAACATGCTTCTAATCTGGGACCTTTATTAGCTCATTCCATTGCTAAGGGTATTCCCGGAGCCAAAGCGTACATAGCAGATCCTGTTGTTACTGATGAGCTTGAGCCGGTTGCAAGGATTTCAGGTCATCCCCGTTTTGAAAGAAGATCTATATTTCATGCTTTGAATCAGAAAGCAGTTGCCAGGTTGTATGCCCGTTCAGTTTCAAGAAATTATAACGACCTTAATCTTATAATTGCTCACATGGGAGGTGGCGTTTCCATTGGTGCTCATTTAAAAGGGAGAGTCGTTGATGTCAATAACGCCCTTGACGGCGAAGGCCCATTTAGCCCGGAAAGGAGCGGTACATTACCTGCCGGGCAGCTTATTGAAGCTTGTTATTGTGGCAATTTTACTGAAGACGAGATGAGGCAGATGGTTAATGGCGAAGGAGGAATGGTGGCTTATCTTAATACCAACAGTATGTTGGAAATTGTAAATTCAGCTATTGATGGGGAAGAGGGATTTATGTTTTATCTGGATGCCTTTGTATATCAGGTTTCAAAGGCTATCGCAGAGATGTCGGCTGTTTTAAAAGGCAATGTAGATGCTGTTATTCTGACAGGAGGAATAGCTTATGGTAGTTTGGTTATTGAAAAAATAAAGGAAAGAGTTGGCTTTCTTGCTGAAATAATAGTTTTCCCGGGAGAAGATGAAATGGCTGCAATGGCTATGAATGCAAATATGATGTTAAAGGGGGAACTTTCGGTTAAAAAGTACCCCCATTAATTAATTTTATTTAATCAATTAAACCTCTTTTTTTGAGCAGAGGTTCAATTGAAGGTTCTTTTCCTCTGAATTTCAGATACATTGTCATTGCATCGTCAGTTCCTCCTCTAGAGATTACATTTTTACGGAATGAGTTTCCAATTTCTCTATTGAAAATATCACCCGATTCAATGAACGCCTGGAATGCGTCAGCATCAAGTACTTCAGCCCAGATATAGCTGTAATAACCAGATGAATAACCACCTGCCCAGATATGATTGAAATATGTTGATTTATAACGAGGTATGATTTCACTTATCAAACCTATCCTGTTCATACATTCTTCTTCAAATTTCATTACATCAGGCGCTTCTCCATTAATTAAAGTATGATAATCCATGTCAAGGATAGAAGCAGCAAGATATTCAACAGTTTCAAAACCCTGGTTGAATTTATCTGAGGCAAGAATTTTATCAATTAATTCCTGAGGAATAACTTCGCCGGTTTTATAATGTTTAGCATATAACTTCAGCATTTCAGGCTGGCTACACCAGTTTTCCATTATTTGGGAAGGTAATTCAACAAAGTCTCTTGGTACTGATGTTCCACCGAGGCTTTCATATGTGCAGCTTGAAAGCAGACCATGTAAGCCATGGCCAAACTCATGGAATAAAGTTGTTACATCATCCCAGCTTAACAATGCCGGCATGTCTCCTGTTGGTTTTGAGAAGTTTCCAACATTAACAATAATCGGTGGTATATTCTTGCCTTCAGGTGTTTTGTACTGGCTTTGAAGTGCATCCATCCAGGCACCGCCTCTTTTACTTTCCCTTGGGAAATAATCAACATAAAT
>CAYUEI010000059.1:0-13761 GCA_964443445.1 uncultured Prolixibacteraceae bacterium
ATAACTGCAATTATCATGGACTATCTGAATTTGATAGTTTTTTTGCTGCTAAACAGATTTTCTGCCAAATAATTTCCATTCCGTCATAAAGCAGACGGCAAAAGATAATTGCTATGATTCGGCAATATAAAATCTCTAATTAAAAAATGTATCCGTATTATTCTGACTTGTTGCTTATCCTGATTTTCCTTGTCATATTAGTATTACCATAAACCATCCTTATAAGATATAGTCCCGGACTGAATTGCTCTGTGTTGATCTTTATTCCCCGGGAAATGGAGCGGCTTTCATAAATATCCGAGAAACATGATTTTCCCTTCATATCGATTAGTTCCACCAGATATACCCCTTCAGAAGCTCCAGCAAGCATAACATTCATTTCTCCTCTGGCAGGATTCGGAAATATCTGAATATTATCTTTCCTATTATTGAATTCTTTTACATCGACAGTAACATGGGTCGAAGCATCATAAACGGAAGGATCATCTTCTCTTAAACTTACATTGTCAATTGCTATACTGTAAAACTTGTATTTCGATCCAACATTGGCAATAAACAGAGTCGATGTTTCAGTAGTATTGGCTATCACAGGTGCAAGAAGAGTATCGTTTTCAAGATAATAAACCGAGTATGATCCAATACCTGAACCTCCGTCACTGCCACTCCAGGTAAGGTTGAGACGGTTTCCTGAAGTTTCATTTAAAGGATCGACCTTGCTGACAGGAAGATCCATGTCCAGAGTGTTGATAAATTGGTTTGTTACTATTGGAGCGTTGGCATCGAAAACAATAATAGCCCGGTTCTTTATTTGATCATTTGTACCCAATTCATTCTTCAATCCCACATAAAAGCTGACAAAACCTTCACCTTCCCTGTTCGAATTGTTCGGGGGAAGGAAACCGATTAAAGGATCCTCTTCGTATTCCATGGATATTGGGTTCAGAGACAGGAACTCCCATCTAATAACTCCGGTAATTGTATCTAGATTTCCGGAAACCCGTGTAATCAGGTTTTTCTTCGGACGAAGATCAACATCCATGGCAAACTTCTTCAGCTTGGTGCCATTGGGCGAAAGTATTGTATCGCCAAAACCAAAGGCGCTAAAACCAAATTCTTTCAAATCGAATTTTTTCAGGTCAAGAGTATCTGTAACAAACACCTCGTGGGCAGGGGCAGTAGCTGTGCTTTTGTTTTCAAAAAGGACAGTGTAGGGGATCTTGCTGTTTTTCTGGATCCAATGCTGATCACCAAAACCCGATGGGCCGATCATTTCGTTGGGGTCAAAGGAAGAAACAGTAAAAACACTATCTGCATATCTGATAAACTTAAAACAATCGTAATATTTTTTCCCTACGGAATACAGAGACATGCACCCTTTCGCAATTTCCACGGCTGCCTTATAAGCTTTCATAACTGGTAAATCTTTGGCACACCTTAGAGTAACAGCTGTCAAATCCCAAGTCATATTCCATGCTACAGTCCAACCGCCTTCTCCTTTGTAAATAGCAGACGTCGTTTTGTAAGATGCATCAAGTGTTGATTTTACACATCCAATGGGAAGCGCAGTTAATGCAAGGCTCAAAGCCATTCCTGCTCCTGTATAAAGATTTGCCAGCATCGCATCTTGAAAACAATCTGAAAAAAGATTTGCATTCCGGGTTCTGTTTGATTTTAAGGTATTATCTTCAGAATACGCCCCAATGTAACTGTCTAAATTATAACTGGCAGGACTTTTTATACGTAACATTATTTTTTGAGGTACACCTTGGGCAAGATTGGGAATAATTAAAGGATAAATCCTGGCATTCTGATTGTTCGGATAATAACCTTCTGAAATAAAATAGAGAGGAATCGTGTCCAGTATACTTTTATATGAATCTTCATAAGCGTTCATATTTTTTTGAAAGTCAACATTTATAAATTCAACTTCAATACCTGGTATATCAGAAATAGCAATAAAAAGTGGAACATTAAAAATATCAACATTCCCATTATTGCCAAATTCAATAGTTTTAATAAACCAACGATTTAGCAAAACAGTACTTCTTCCTGTAACATATATATAAGGATCAACGATATTCCCAGCTTCAATCGTCAAAGCTTCTTTTAATGTATATTCAACACCTGAGATTTTTACAACAACATTCCATTTACCAACAGATTGTCCTTCCAGGTCGAATGAAACGTTTAACTCTCCATCCTTAATAACTATGGCAGTGTCAGCAATAATCACAACTCCATCTTTTTCCAGTTTAACAGTCGACTTACTATCAATTCCACCTCCATAGATTGTAAATGAAGCATTTCCGGTATTCCCAGCTACTGTAGGTTCAATCCTATCTAATCCGGCAATAGTAACCGATTTTATACCTGAAGCAGCACTGTTACTGTTGCGGGCGATAAGTGTTATTTTGTATTCCCCCGGATTTGTATAGATATTCACAGGATTTTCAAGCAATGAAGTCTTCTCATCACCAAAATCCCAGCTGTATGAAGAGCCATTTTGGGTTTTATTGTTTAGAACAACTTTATTTATATCGGTATACATATCAAAATCAACTATTGGAGGATTGAAATCTGATTTTTTCAGTTCGCCCATATAAACCGGAATAGCATCGTTCCCGTTGCCCGAAATATCTTTAAAAGTCCCGTTAAAATTGAGGTACAACATCAACGCTTCTTCGTTTCCTGTAAACTTCTTGGTTTGATTTTCAATGAGTTCTTCTTGTGTTATAGCGCGTCTCCAAAGTCGTATTTCGTCAACTTCGTAGCTTGAAGGTTGTCCTCTAAAAGCTTCTCTGCTTCCAATCACTAAAATGCCATCACTTCGCACAATACGGCCTGTTACAGTTTGTTTTGCTATCAATTGGCCGTCGATGTATGATTTGAAATTGTCCAATCCTGCATTGGCATCGTAAGAAAATGCTACATGATGCCAAAGTGTATCCTGAACATCGGTACCTGTCCAATTAATAAACCCACCTTTGTCGGTTGTAATTCCTGCCCTGAATCTTCTTTTTCCGTAATTATCATCGAACGACAATTGGAAGCCCGGATCTTCATAATGCACCCCATCGACACCATTAAATTTTGTAAGAACATTTTGATTTAAACCACTTCCCGGGTTTATTTTTACCCAGGCTTCGGCTGTTAGCACTGAATCGAATTCCATGGTTTCTGATGAAGGTACCATGGCCAGTTCATTCCGGTTGTCGGCAGTTGTTACAATTTTGTATGATTGATTGATGTTTCCTGGAGAAGGCTGAATTTGTTTTCTGACATAAAATATATCCCAACCATTATTCCAGCCGTATCTTCCTTTGCTTAGCCAGTGTGGGCTTCCTTGTGAATCGATTACTAAATTGGAGGTTTGCGACTCGTAATTCATCATGGGCGACAGATAATAAATTCCCCAAAAGCTTTCTCCACCATTGGTTGATTTGTATGTCAGGTGACCTGCTCCTCCCATGTAAATGGTTTTTCCCGTTGCATCAGAGCGATCAATAGCCAAACGTGGATACCAGGTTGTTTTACCGTAATGCGCGTCAGTAGGTAAAATGCTTTTAAGTTCAGATAATGTGCTGCCATTATTTGCCGAATGAGCCAGCCAAACCTTCGACGATTGAGTTAATAATTGAAGATATACATTCCCATTTATAGCCTCAACGCTTTCGTGCCCATTCTGAATGGCCTCATTTCCAATGGCTACATTGTTCAAATCAATTGTCTTTTCGAACTTTTGTCCATTATTCATTGATCGTGCATACAAAACGGTCCAAACTCCTTTTTCATTATTCCCAAGGAAAATGGTATGAATCGATGCACCATCGATCCGAATTTTGGGTACATACTGATTATCATACCAAACCAGGCAGCGTTCCTGAGTACCCGATTCAGTATCGTAAGTTACGCTCACCTTGTTAATTGTGAAAGAGTTACCTGAATTGATCGAAGAGGCAACATGGACAGTACCAACATTTAGACCATAATAATAGTAAGTGTAATTTAGCAATAAGGCCATGGTTTGACCATCGAAATCGAAATCGAACAGGTTTGTATTTTCTTCTGTTACCAGCTTGCGGGAAAACGTTTGCCCACCATCGCTTGATGTCTGAATGTAAATACCTTTATTTATGTCGTTCCACCAATTAACCTGATAGGCAATTACAACCTGATTTCCACGAGATCGTATGAAGGTTCTTGTGGTTACATTGTAACCACTTTCGGCCGACTCAAGTTCCCGGGGCTGGCTAAAAGTTTTACCATTGTCGCTCGATTTCAGATAATAAAGCCGGCCTCCACCGGAATTATCTGAATAGGCAATGTGAACCTGATTGTTCGAAACAGCCAAACGAACTGCTGCTATATCTCTGGCATAATTCAAATTGTTAAATCTGACCAACTTTTGGGGTGCACCCCATGTTTTACCCAAATCTTCCGATCGGCGATAATACAAATAAGCATCATCGCCGCCAGTATATGAAGTCCAAACGGTATGGATGAAGTTTCCTTCGATTACCATTTCCGGCACATAGTCTTCTTGAGCAGAATACTCAGTACCCATCGACATGTTAAACATGTAATTGCTCATAACCGGATTATCGGCAAACATATCGTTTACAAAGAATAGTACAGCAAACAGAGAAAATATAATCCTAATTTGCCCCTTCATTTTTTTAATCAAATTCCTCTTCATGACACTACAAATTATATTATTATGGATAAAAAGTTACGACATTTTTAAAATATGAGCATTTTCAACTCGTAATATTTTTACATGTATTCCTCATTTCCTCAGAAACAACTTAAATTTAACTACTTACGATGATTAACTAATATATAATAGAACATCAGGAATGAAATTTACTATCATTAGTGACTACTGAATCAAATCTTGGTTTGAATGATAGTCTGATGAGCAATATAGCAATGAGCCATCCGTTTCTTGAAATAAATCAAACCGATCCTTTACAATATGAAAAAACTTACATTGATAATTCTCTTGCTCCCGGGAATACAGCTTTTTGGACAGAAAGACACTTTAAGAAAGTTTACCGATTACAGCTTTGTAATTCAGGATTCACCTTCTCAATTAGTTACAATGAGACAGGTAAATCAGAATTATTTATCAGCTTATAGGTTGTTTGCAAGAGGACTTTATGCCGTTTCAAGTGATGATAAATTTGCTGATCTAATTCAAATGTTATTTCAATCAATACTCTTTCTGCCTCTTACACATGAAGAAGGACATCGTTCAATTTTAACTGTTAACAATATAGGATCAATTTCTCAACCATATTTCAATAAATACGGTGCTGCATATGTAAAAGGAGTTACAGATCAAACACTTCGAGCGCTCAGGGATAACGACTTGCCAACTTACATCAGGCTACATGCGGGAGGGCTGGAATCGGATTACATGTTGACCCGACGAATGGAAACATTAGGTAGCTTTGAAAAGGATGACTTTAAATATTACAGATGGGAATATTGGTTTCGCAAATCAGGAATTTTGCAATATTACGTTACAGGACTTTTCGGATTTGACTTAGATCTTAAAGAAGAAGAAAATGAATTGGAAAGAGATATTGTTGGATATGATACTTATAGCGCTGTCAGGCACTTGTTTCGTCCTGACGGAGATTTTTACAGGTACACTAAATATAAAGAGTTATCGGGTGAAGAAAAGAAGTTTGTAAACAGAATGGGTTTTCGTTCTTTATTGAATTTATTAAATCCTTTGATGATTGGAAGAGAGAACTTTAAAGTTGGTAAGGATTTAAGCTGCAATTTTGGCATGGGTTATACAATGGCTCCCTTTGGCGATTTTATTGATGAGAATATCTGGATTAAATACAAAGAATTTAATTTTCATGCTTATGCCCGGCAATATCAGAACAGGAATAACTGGTTTCCCGCTTTTGGTCTCAGTCTTGTCGACTTCAAACTACATAAAAGGTTATTTGCAGATATATCAGGACACTTTTGGAATCAACCCAAAGATTATGACTTTAATACAGATGAATCTTTTAACGGTGGGGCAGTCGATGTGGATTTACGATATTTCTTTTTTAATAAAAGGGATACATGGCTTAACGGATTTTCGATTGATTTGGGTATTATATATAAAACAGCAGGATATCTGCCAGAAGAATTGTATTTCAAGGAAACATTTGGACTAAGGATAGGAACGACAATCAGGATATAATTTGATAATCACATTAACTTTTCATCAGTAAGTAGTTCTAAACAAAGTATTTATACCCCGGAATTACACTAATACGTTTCTCACCATTCCTGATTTCATCAGTTTGATTCATGGTTATGATAATCCCTGAATTCAAATTGAAAAACTCCATTGCAGCAAGTAATCCCGATTCTTCACGTCCCCGGTTGTTGTGATCAAGCTGATAGCAAACCTGTATTATTTTTTCTGCTTTATTATTGTTTAAAACAATAAAATCACATTCATGCCCTGTTTCATTGAAGTAAAAAATATCCTTTTGGTTTTTCCTTAAAAACCAATAGACCATGTTTTCGAGTTTTCTTCCTTCATTTTCAGAAAATGAGGGTGACACTGCATTTATCAATCCATTATCGATAATATATGCTTTGCGGGGATTCACTAGTTGTGCTCTGTACGACCATGAAAATTTAGGTAGCAGACCAAGTAACCATGAGTGTTCGAAATATGAAAAATAATCGAGGATAGTAGATGAACTTTTAACTCCAAGTATAGTTGTCAGTTTAGTGGCTGTAACGGGATTTCCAACATTGGCAGTCAGGTATAACAGCAGACGTTGAAGCGATTTTACATCGCGTACGCCATGCCTTATTGCAATATCGCGGTATAAAATATCATCAAACAATGAGGTGAGAATATCAGGGTTGGAATGTTTTATATATTCCGGAAAACCTCCGTTTTTGAAATACAAATCAAACGATTCAAAACCTGCTTCAAGTATTTTATATCTGAGGAATTCATTATAGGAAAACGGATAAAGTTCTTTTGTGATATGTCTTCCCGTGAGTTTTGTGCCGAGCTCACTACTAAGTAGCGATGCATTTGATCCGGTTACTACTACCTGATAATTTTCATCCAGCTTCTGACGAACATAAAGTTCCCATCCGGATACAACTTGTATTTCATCGAAGAATAGCTTCTTTTTTCCATCTTCAGCTATTATCTGGTCAAGTATTTCAAAGTCATTGATTTCGAAATTATAAAGTTTAGGGGAGTCAAAATTGATAAAAAAAGCATCCGAGAAGTCTTTTTTCATCATTTGCTTTAGTAGAGTACTTTTACCACAGCGGCGTACTCCGGAAATTATCAAAGCATGTTTTGTGAGATTAAGAGGCAACGAATGAAGCAAGTCGCGTGATATTTCATCATCTTGATTTAATAAATGCTCTCTTTGCATTTCAATTACAGCAATCAAATCTGATTTCTTTATCATGGCAGGAATATTTATTCAAATATAAGTTGTTTATTAGTAATATGCAAACTTGTTTATTGGTAATAGGCAAGAATTGGCATAGACACAACAATCAATTGATATTATCCGGCAGAAAATCTGTTCAGCAACAAAACCTGTATGTTTTATTCATTTATCCACCTATTATACACTTTAGGATAGCTGTCGTATTATTCTCTTGATTACTTTAGTCGAAAATAAAAAGTCTGTTTTTGCATGACATAAACAGACATCGATTATTTGAATAATAATTATTGATTGATACTATGAAGACAAAATCGATAGGTAAAATACTTGCGTTATGTGGGCTGTTTTTTTCATTGAATTCTTTATCACAGGTGCAAACCATTACTGTAAATACTAAAAATCCGGTAGCCACTATTCAGCCTACCATGTGGGGTGTTTTTTTTGAGGATATCAATATGGCAGCTGATGGGGGAATATATGCCGAGCTGGTTAAGAATCGTTCTTTTGAATTTTTTAAACCAACAATGGGATGGAAAATTTTAAAGCCAGATACTACAACAGGTGTTTTAATTATCAATCAAAGCAAAACAAATCCTAACAATCCGAGGTATGCCAGAATTACAATTTCTGAAGGGGAAGAATCATTTGGCCTGTCAAATGAGGGATTTCGGGGAATGGGTATTAAACAGGGAATTTACTACCATTTCTCGCTTCTTGCACGACAATCGAAAGGCAGTACCCTGAAAATGCGAATTGAATTGGTGAATCTTAAAGGAGAAATCATTGGTACGGCTAACCTTGCTCCGGAATCAACAGATTGGGGAAGTTATAAGGTTAGTTTACTTGCCAAAGCAACAGAACCAAAGGCTAAACTTAGGATATGGTTTGAAGGAAATGGTTCAATAGATCTTGACATGATTTCACTCTTTCCTGATGATACCTGGAAAAACCGCCCCGGTGGTTTAAGAGCCGATTTGGTGCAATTGCTCTACGATCTTAAACCCGGATTCCTCCGTTTCCCGGGTGGGTGTATTGTTGAAGGTCGTGAATTGGCTACACGTTATCAATGGAAAACGACAATAGGTGATATCAATAATCGTCAGTCGATTGTAAATCGATGGAATACGGAGTTCTCACATCGCTTGACACCCGACTATTTTCAAACATTTGGACTGGGTTTTTTTGAATATTTTCAATTGGCTGAAGATATTGGAGCAGAACCACTGCCTATTTTAAGCTGTGGAATGGCTTGCCAGTTTAATACTGCCGAATTGGTTCCAATGGATCAACTTGATCCATATATCCAGGATGCGCTCGATTTAATTGAATTTGCCAATGGTACAACCGATTCCAAATGGGGTAAAATTCGCGAACAGATGGGACATCCGAAACCTTTCAATTTAAAATATATTGGTATTGGAAATGAACAGTGGGGATCGCAATACATCGAGCGTTATAAAGAATTTGTAAAAGCAATTAAGGAGAAATATCCTGAAATGATTTTAATAACGGGCACTGGTCCTTCGCCCGATGGTAAATTCTTCGATTACGCAGCTAAAGAGTTAAAGAAATTAAATGCTGAAATCGTTGATGAACATTATTATGCCAATCCGGATTGGTTCTTTAAAAATGCAACGCGGTACGATAACTATGACAGGAATAGTTATAAAATATTTGCTGGTGAATATGCTGCTCAAAGCGTTTATACCTGTAGTCCTAAGAATAGCAATAACTGGAAATGTGCATTGTCAGAAGCCGCTTTTATGACAGGTTTGGAAAGGAATGCCGAAGTTGTTCATCTTTGCTCCTATGCCCCCTTATTTGCCCATGTTGATGGCTGGCAGTGGAAGCCCGATTTAATATGGTTCGATAACCTTACCTCCTTTGGCTCTGCTAATTATTATGTGCAGAAACTATTTTCAACGAACAAAGGAACCCGGGTGTTGTCTATGCTCTCTGAAAACAAACCGCTTACAGGACAGAATGGCATTTATGCCTCTGCCACTCTTGATGAAAATACTAAAGAGATAATTTTGAAATTGGTTAATTCAACTGATTCAGATAAACCAGTAAATATCATTTTAGAAGGTGTTAAAAAACTTGCTCAAAAAGGTAAATTGATAATTTTAAAAAGTGAAGATCTCAACATTGAAAATTCATTGAAACAACCAACATTGCTTAGTCCTTTTGAACAGGAATTGAATATTAAAGGCAAAACATTAAAACAGATATTATCTCCATACTCTTTTACCGTATTAAGGGTAAAACATAACAACACTAAATAGTAAAAAATAAGCCCCTCTAAAATCTCACCTGCTTAATATGAAAAAAAAACAGGGAAATTAAAAAATGACTATTTTAGGTGAATGAATAGTTACAAAATATTAATATGAAAAGATTACTTACTATTTTGACTTTATCCCTGTTCTTTATTTTTTGTGCTACTGCACAAACGATTATTGTCAACCCCGACGGAACACATTCAACGGTGATTAATAATGGTAATACATCGATCATTGTTAATCCCGACGGTACTCATTCGCAAGTATTTCATAACGGGAACACCTCGATAATCGTTAATCCCAATGGTACACATTCAACAGTATTTAATAACGGAAGTACTTCGACAATCGTAAATCCTGATGGAACGCATTCTATATTAATAAATAATGGTGCTACTTCAACTATTGTTAATCCCGGTGGAACACATTCAAAGGTAATTAACGATGAAAATTCAGAAACAGTTGTTAATCCGAATGAAGCAAACGAGACAGATACTCGGAATGATACTATTCAACCTTCAGAAGATACGGTTGAGACAGATTCTGTTCAAATCAATACTGCTGATACTATAAAGAATGTCATTGGTGACGAAGTGAAGTAATCTGTTGAAAGTATCGTCATTGCTTCGCTTCGGCTTCACTTCGTTCGAAATTACGGTGGTTCGAGTTACTCAAAAAGTCCCGTCGGGAAGCCAGTATGATTGCACAGCTATAGATAAAGCACTTAGATAAGGAGCATAATTTTGAAAAACTATTATGTTTTTTGCTGAAACACTATTACTTTAGGAATCTTAAAGCCAAATTATTCTATAATGAAAACCGGAATATTTCATTTACTTGTTTTAATGACCATTAATGTAATGGGCGTATATGCACAAAGCAACAACGATTATTGGAAGAACGCTGTTAAACCACCGCTGGGTTGGAATAGTTGGGATATTTTTGGTACAACCGTAACTGAAGCTCAGATTAAGGAGCAGGCCGATGCAATGGCGAAGTTTCTGTTGCCAAGTGGATATCAGTATCTGACGGTGGATATACAGTGGTATGAACCTGAATCGAAAAGTCATTATTATAATCCGGAAGCTGTCCTTACAATGGATGAATATGGCCGGCTGACCCCTGGAGTTAAAAAGTTCCCCTCGGCAACCGGTGGCAAAGGCTTTAAGCCCCTTGCCGATTATGTCCATTCAAAAGGATTAAAATTTGGTATACATATCATGCGGGGAATCCCTCGTCATGCCGTTGATAAGAATCTTCCTGTGCTTGGAACAAATGTTAAAGCTCAGGATATTGCAATAAAAAGCTCTACATGCCCATGGAATCCCGACATGTACGGGGTCGATGCCACTAAGCCCGAAGGACAGGCGTATTACAACTCAATCGTTCAGATGTATGCCGATTGGGGGGTAGATTTCATCAAATGCGATGATATTTCGCGCCCTTATGATAAAGAACAGAAGGCAGAGATAGAAGCGTTGCGCAAGGCTATCGACAAAACAGGCCGTCCCATTGTTTTGAGCCTCTCTCCCGGAGCTACGCCTGTTGCGGCTGGAGAACACGTTATGAACAATGCCAATATGTGGCGCATTACCGACGATTTCTGGGATCAATGGGGCTTATTGTATGCCATGTTTGAACGTCTCGATGTTTGGACTCCTTTTCGTGGTTCAGGTCATTTCCCAGATGCCGATATGATACCTTTGGGAATTATCGATTTCAACAGGAATACCAAATTTACCCTCGACGAACAGTACACTTTGATGAGCCTATGGGCAATTGGTCGTTCTCCACTGATATTCGGTGGAGATATGACTAAGCTTGATGATATGACAAAAGAGCTGCTTACAAATCCTGAGATGCTGAAAGTAAATCAGGAAAGTACCAATAACCGGCAGGTATATAACGATAAAAACTTAATTGTTTGGACTGCAGATGTGCCCGGAAGCAGCGATAAATATGTAGCCTTGTTCAATGCCCAAAGTAAGGGTGATAATATCGATTTTAGTAATGCTGATTACGCAAGTCCAATTATTGCAGGGACAGGCAGTTCGCAGGATATAAGCGTTTCTATTGACGGAGGTAAAAAACTTGTGCTTTTTGTAAACGATGGTGGAAATGGTATGGATTGGGACCACGTAGCCTGGATTGATCCTATCCTTGAAGGCCCAAAAGGAAAACTCAAACTTACCGATATGAAATGGTTAAGTGCTACATCAGGCTGGGGTAATCCAAACGTTGACAAGACTTGTGACGGACGGCCATTAATGATTGAAAACCAACTTGTAAGTGGTATTGGAGCCCATGCAAAGTCTGTTATAATTTATGAATTGCCTGAGGGCTACAAAACTTTTACTGCAAAAGGTGTTGTACTTAAGCAAACAGGTTCGGTCGTTTTTGGTGTACTTGTCGATAAGGGTAATATAGACCTTCCCGACAAAGCTGTTGTGTCGGTTAATTTCGAGTCCATTGGTATTAAAGGCAAAGCAAATGTACGCGACCTTTGGAGCCATAAGGAGCTTGGTACTTTCAACGGAAGCTTTAGCCGCGAATTACCACTTCATAGTGCAGGATTGTTTAAGATTACTCAATAATGTTATTATATAAAATTACTGAAATGGTAAATATTCGACTAAATTGTATTGCCTTTGGCATACTTATTTTATCAGTTTTTTGCGGACAAAAACTGAACGCACAAACTGCAGGTACTAATAATGAAGAGAATCTTTATAAAGATTTCAAGACTGAATTTGTATTGGAAGCTAAAGTAAAGATTTCAGGCATGATCAATGTGGGCGAGAGTAAAAGGGGAACCAGAAGAGTAATCCCAATTACCGGAGGTACATTCAGCGGGCCAAAGATAAAAGGGGATGTTCTGCCCGGTGGGGAAGACTGGCAATTGGTTCGTCCCGATGGAGATACAGAGCTTTATGCCCGCTATCTTCTTAAAACTGATGATGGTGTTGTTATTCAAATTACCAACCAGGCTTTAATGCATATTGGTGAACAGGGAAAGAACTTTTATTGTAAATCAGTAATTGATTTTGAAGCTCCGACTGAAAGTAAATACGATTTTCTAAATCATGCCATTTTTCTTGGTACATTGCAGATGCCTCAGTTGAAGCAGGAAGAGGGACCTTATGTGATTATCGGGGTATATAAATTGTTATAAAATACTTTAACCGCACTGCTGAAGCGCGATTTGAAGCCAGCTGTTTTCCGCTGCCGCGCGATTGTATCGCGTGGCATAAATAGAAACAGAATTAACCACGCGATACAATCGCGCGGTAGCGAGCGAAGAATGAAAACATAAAATTTTTAAAGGATATTTAATATGAAGAATTTAAAACTTAATTTGAAGAATAGGTACCTAATCCTGTTAGTTGCTTTTTCTTCAGTATTACCATTAACAATGAATGCAAATAACAATGGAGCTGAGCAAAACAATGCCCAACCGACTACAAAGTTCGTTTACCATGGCACGGGTAATCCTTACCTTCCATTGTGGGAGCATTTACCGGATGGTGAACCCCGTGTATTTGAAGATCCGGATAATCCCGGTAAGTTCAGAGCTTATATTATTGGTTCGCACGATGTAAGGGTCAACAGTTATTGTGGTCCTGATATCAGGATGTGGTCAGCTCCGGTAGAAAACTTATCGGAGTGGCGTGATGAAGGTCCTATTTTCACCTATAATATTGAAGGGCAGTGGGATGTTATGTATGCACCCGACCTCGTTGAAGTGAAGCGAAAAAACGGCATTAAGGAATACTACCTGTTTCCTCATAGCCGTGGGCGTAACCGCGAAGCAATGGTATGCAAGGGCGATCGACCCGATGGTCCTTTCAAACCAATTAATCTAAATGAGGACGGCACAGCCACGATACCCGGAAGTATTTTTGGTTTCGACCCGGCAGTGTATATTGAAAACGTTACTGATCCAAAAGATCCTGATTTTGAAATAGGTTTCAGGGCTTATGGATTTTGGGGTTTTCAACGTTCATTGGCTGCTCAGTTGGATCAAAACACCATGTATT
>CAYUEI010000060.1:0-13676 GCA_964443445.1 uncultured Prolixibacteraceae bacterium
CTGGGTTATTGCTGCTGAGTTTGCCGATAGTGTAGGATGTGATGTGATAAATACTTCATTGGGATATACTGTTTTCGATAACTCTGCTTTTGATCACAATTACGGAGAATATACCGGTGATAGTATGAGGATTTCCAAGGCAGCAAACATTGCTGTCAACAAGGGAGTTGTTGTTGTCTGCAGTGCAGGCAATGAAGGAGACGGAACATGGAAATATATATCTTTCCCTTCAGAAGCAAGAGATGTCCTTTGTGTTGCATCAGTTGATTACAAAAAACAAATATCTTCATTTTCATCAGTGGGATTTGAAAACGATACGACAATTCTTAAGCCTGACGTAGCAGCTATGGGTAGCAGAACTTCTTTGGTTTCATCAACCGGACAGTTCACTATAGGCAGCGGCACTTCATTCTCCGGACCCCTCATCGCCGGGATGGCTGCTTGTCTTGTCGACTTGTACCCCGATAAAAAAGCTATCGATATTATCGATATGATTATAAAGTCAGGTGACAGGTACCCTATTCATAGTGATGAATATGGATTTGGTATTCCTGATTTCGGCTCCTTTGTTAAGGATAGAGTAGATTCAATTATTGTTGATTTTAAACAAGATTTGTTATCTGACATTAAGATTTTCCCGAATCCTGTTTCAGATATTCTTTCAGTAAATAATAATTCCCTTTTTAATTATCTGGAAATTATTTCGTTAGATGGTACAGCTATTTATTCTGCAAGAATTTCTATTGGTAATTTTTCTTTAGATACAGGAAACATAAATTCAGGTGTTTATATCTTAAGATTGAAAGGTGACAGATATTGTCAGAGTTTTAAAATATTGAAACGGTGATATGGAAGAACAACTGACTTTATCTGAATTGAATTCTTTGATTAGCGAAACTCTTAAGCTGTCATTCCCTGAGAAAATATGGGTAAAGGCTGAGATTAGTGAATTAAAGGTCAACAGAAACGGTCATTGTTATCTCGAATTAGTAGATAAAAATGAAAGTGACAATGAAATTTCTGCGAGGGCTAGGGCAACTATCTGGTCATGGCAATTCAGGTTTATTCAGGCTTATTTTGAAAGCAATACAGGACAGTCTCTGGGCGCAGGTATTAAAGTGCTGATACTTGTATCAATTGAATTTCATGAAGTCTATGGTTATAGTTTGAACATAACAGATATTGACCCTTCTTACACACTTGGTGATATTGCCCGCCGAAGAAGAGAGATTATTAAGAAGCTTGAACAGGAAGGGGTTATCGATATGAATAAAGAGATTGAAATGGCTGAAATTCCTTCCCGGATTGCCGTTATTTCTTCTCCTACTGCTGCCGGCTATGAAGACTTTGTTAATCAACTTTTAAGTAATAATAAAGGCTTTAAATTTTATATTCGATTGTTTCCCTCTCAAATGCAAGGCAACGATGCTCCTGCGTCAATTATCAACTCTTTGGATTTGATTTATGATTATGAAGATTATTTTGATGTTGTTGCCATAATTCGGGGAGGAGGGTCTCAGCTCGATTTGAATTGTTTTGACGACCTTGACCTAGCCATGCATATAGCTCAGTTTCCGCTTCCTGTTATTACAGGCATTGGACATGAAAAGGATGAAAGTATTGCCGACCTGGTTGCTCATACCAGACTTAAAACACCTACTGCCGTTGCTGAATTTCTAATTGGAAAAATGGAAGATGTAGCTAATTATATTGAGGAACTTGAATCAATATTTTTAAACAAGCTTACCGGAATAATTAAAAACGAAGAAACACGACTTAGCTATTTTTCTAAAACTTTAATCAATAGCCTTAAATCTCAATTCGATATTAAGAAACAAGAGATGAAGCATTTACCTGCTTTACTGAAACCGTCTATTGATAAGTTGCTTGAAAGGAATATTTATAGATTAAGAAACTATAGTCAATACCTCGCGTCAAGGTCTTCGGGGTTTTTAAATAAAAAGATGAACAGTCTGAGCAATGTGCTAACTGTATTGCAGTTAAGAAAGAAAATAATCATTTCCCGGGAAGAAAGCAGAATTAAATTATTGAATAAATCACTTGAATTAGTTGATCCTGTTAATGTTTTGAAAAGAGGATATAGTATTACCTTCAATAATGGAAAGGCAATTAAAAGTAGTAAGGATATTCAAAAAGGAGATACCCTGAAAACAATCCTGTTTGATGGAGAAGTTATTTCAAATGTTAATGATATTAAATGATGAAAATGAAAGCAAAAACGAATAATATGGCAGCTGAAAATTTAAAATATAAGGATGCTGTTGAAGAAATAGAAAGCATTCTTCGTAGTATTGAAAAAGATGAACCCGATGTTGATGAGTTAGCTGAAAAAGTAAGAAGAGTTACTTTTCTGCTTAAGTTTTGTAAGGAAAAGCTTTATAAGACTCAGGATGAAGTTGAAAAGGTACTTAAGGAAATGGAAGATAATAACCCCTAATCATTGTTTGAATTTTGTGCATATTCTGACGGATTTACTCCAAATTCATCATAGAAACATTTTCTGAAGTATTTTAAGTCAATAAATCCTACATCATAAGTGACTTCCTTAACTGATAGTTCACCCGATTTGAGTAATTCAGCTGCTTTATATAATCGCACTTTACGAATAAAACTATTGGCAGATAATCCCGTTATTGCCTTGAATTTTCTGTATAACTGCATTCTGCTTAATCCTAGATCAGAACAGAAATCATCAATATTATATTCTGAATTATCAAGGTTTTTCAATACTATTTCCCTGGCTTTTTCAACCAAAGGATGAACATCCCTTTTTTCTTCTTCAGTTATTTCAATATTCTTTGAGTAATTATTGAGATTGAATTTTTCTTTCTGCTTCAATTGCCTTTCAATGAGCTTATTAATTCTTATCAGAAGATGTTCGGGGTCAATTGGCTTTGGAATATATGAATCAGCACCAATCTTCAGCCCTTCTATCCTGTCAGCCTGAGTTGATAATACTGTTGTCAGGATCACAGGAATATGATCTGTCCGGTCATCTGTTTTTAGTGTGTGACATAATTCGTATCCATTCATTTCAGGCATCATTACGTCAGATATCACTATGTCAGGAATATTCTCATATGCAATTTCCAAAGCTTCTTTTCCATTCGATGCTTCAAGTACTTTAAAATCTTTGTCAAGAAGGCTTCTAATGAATTGCCTGACTTCAAAATTGTCATCGACAACAAGGGCTATTAATTCTTCTTTTTCAAACTCTGATTTCAAACGATTAAGGTCAGTTTGTATTTCTTCCTGTAGCGACTGATCAATCTTTTTCCAATCGGCAGTCATCTCCTTAACCTTAACTGTTTCCTTTTCTTCTTCAGAATATACATCATAAAGCGGAAGACATAAGGTAAAGTCTGAACCCTTATTCAGCTCGCTTTCAACGTTTATCTTTCCTTTGTGTATTTCAATCAGCCTGTGTGAAAAGCTTAGTCCAATACCTGCACTGTTTCTTTTCGTTATACTGTTAAATCGATCGAAAATATGTTTCAGGTGTTCTTGCGATATGCCTTTGCCCGTATCTGCAAAAGATATTTTTAACCATTCACCATCATTAAAGATGTTTACTTTTATTTCCCTGTTATCCGGAGTATATTTAAAAGCATTGGACAAGAGATTGAATACTGTGCTTTCAATAAATTCATTATCTATTAAGATGGTTCCATCATAATGTGAGCTGAAAGTATAATTGATATTTCGCTTTTGGGCTTCATATTTGAAAAACAGAAAGATATTGTATATGAAATCAGAGATGTTGGTTTCAGATACTTTTAGTTTGAGCTGTTCTTTTTCATTCTTTCTGAAATCTATTATTCTGTTTGTAAGTTGAAGCAACCGGCTTGCATTTCTGTATATCATCAAATGCTTTTCCTTAAGGGGATCGTTATTTTCTTCTTCCAGTATCCTGGCAAGCGGACCAAGTATAAGCGTCAATGGTGTTCTGAATTCATGCGAAATGTTAGTGAAGAATTTAAGCTTTAAATCGTCCAGCTCCATTTGTTTCTCATACTCAATTTCCTTTAGTTTCTGCTTATGGTCTTCCTGAACTTTCAGTATCCTGAGATATAAAATCATGAAAATGAATAACATTCCCAGAATAAGATATATCAGATATGCCCATGTGGTAGCCCATAAAGGAGGTTTAACGTAAATGGAAACTGAAACGGGTTCTTCACTCCATACTCCATCGTTGTTTGTGCTTTTTATTTTTAGGGTATATGTTCCCGGAGAAACTTTAGTATAATATGCTATCCTGTTGTATGAATCCCTGTAATTCCAGTCTTTGTCAATTCCTTCAAGGAAATAGGCATACTGACACTTTTCAGGAATCTGATATTCAAGATTTGAAAACTCAAAGGCAAATGTATTCTGATTGTACTTCAGGTTAATTGACTCAGCACCTGTTATTATTGTTGGATGAATAGCTTTATATTCCTCTGTACAGGGGAATACTTTTTCATTGAACAGATAGAACCCTGTTATTTTTGGAAGTGGTTTATTGTAGTTATAATCAATCTTGTATGGTGTGAAATAGTCAATTCCCTTATAACCCCCAAAGTAAAAAGTGAAATCACTGTCCTTGTATATACTGTTTAAAAAGAAGGCCTGATTTTTAAGCCCGTCATAAGCATCAAATAGTTTATATGATTCTTCAATGTTATTGGAATTTATTCTTATCAGCCCTTTTTGTGTCCCAATCCATAAAAAGCCAATAGGATCTTCAATTATCGATTGAATATCAAAGGTTATGTCTTTGTTGAGGATGGTTTTTATTTCCTTTCCGTCAATAACAGTTAATCCTGCTTCAGTTCCTACCCATATTTTATTATTTCTGCTTTGATAAAGTGCAGTTACAAAGTTACTTGCCAGGCCTTCTTCTTCAGTTATTTTTTCTTGCGATATAATGATGTTGTTATCAGTTATCATTTTAATTACACCACCTCCGTTTAATGCAACCCAAAGAAACCCTTCATTATCTTCTACCATTGAATATATTGGCAAATCACGCGATAAATAGGGCTCGTCATTCTTGCTTTTTAAAGCCCTGAAAACATCTTCTCCGCTGTCGTAATAAAACAAGATTCCTTCCCATGTTGAAAGCAGAATTGATTTATCTTTTCTTTCAAGGATGTATGTGACAGTGTAATTTTGAAATTTGTTATCCTTATCTTGAAAATAATTATAATATTTCAATGGGTAAGGTTCAGAGTCTTCAGTAAACGAAAATACACCCAGATTGTTCTTTGTTGAAAACCATACTCTTTCATTAATCTTCTTCAGGGAAAAGATAAAACTTAGAGAATGCTTATCAAAATTGCTGAAATTAACTTCTTCAAGAAACCCTGATTTCTTGTTGAGCTTTAATAATCCTTTCCCCCAGCTACCTGCAAAAAAGTTTTTATCTGTTATTTCTATATTACTGATTATATCAGGTGTCGTACCCCCGGGCTTTGTAGTGAAATTGTCAAAATATCTGTTTCTTTGATTGAAAGAAAATAATCCGTTTTCACTACCTATAAGTATTACATCATCATTTGTATATATTATTGAAGTAATATTTTGGACAGGTGCTGTTTCATCCTCATCAACCTTTATATTTTTTAGCGAATGTGTGTTTGCACTGAATTCAGAGATTCCTTCCACTGACCCTATGATTATTGTCTTTTCGTATGAATCTTTCTTGAAGATCATTGATTTGACCCTACTGTTCAGTATCATTTTTATTTCATGAACAGGGCTTGATAAATTTACGTAGTACAAGCTTTCAAGCGAAGAAACAAGTAATTCATTATCACTTATTTTTATCATCTCAGATATAAAATATTCTATGCCCGGATAAGTGTATATTTTAGCTTCTTCAGTCTTGTAATTTAAAAATGTCAGACCGTTATTCCCAATAACAATAGTATTGTCCTTAAGATATGTGATTTTAGATATTTGTCTGGTGCGTAATACATTTGGATGTGTTTCAGGGGTGTAAATTTTTGTAACCTTCCCTTCAGAATTTATGACACACAACCCGCCTCTTTCTGTTCCTACAAAAATGTTATTGTCAGGGGTGGCACATAAAGAAATAATATTGTTGTCAGATATCCTGTGGCTTTCTTCGTTATCTTTGAAATAGTGAGTTACTTCATAATTTTCAAGGTTTATTTTAAACAGTCCGGTAACAAATGAACCTACCCAAAGATCATTACCGTTAATTATGATTTCTTCTATTTTAAGTGCATTGAAATGACGGTTTATTGCTGAAAAATTGATTGCATCGTATCCGTCATATCTGAATAATCCTTTCCATGTGCCAATCCATATAAAACCATACGAATCCTGAGCAAGACAATTTATTGCCCCCTCAGGAAGCCCTGTTTTATTAGTAAGATTTTCAATATTGATATTTGTTTCTGCTTTTACCTGAAGAGGTATAAACAATTGGACAAATATTGATATTGTTATTAGAAAGAATATATTCCTGATCATAACCTTATTCCCTCAAAGACTGAAAATTGCATAAAAACAATATAAAAAACAATAAATGGTTGAACATTGTTTGTAAATGATTACTTATGATGAAATTAAGACAATTCTCAGCTTAAACTACCTGAGAAGATCAGAAATTTTATCATTGTATTTCTTAACTATTATCATTGTTGAATCATTGTAAAAAACAGAGTTAAGTCCCTGCTCCTCCTGCGGTGGGTCGCCTAGGATATCATCTCCTTTTCTCCAGAAGTGATCTTCATTATTAAGGTTTGCCATGCCCGTTCCACTAAATGTCCAGAAGTTTGCCCCGGCTAGCTTCCCATTGTTTTTTGCATTTTCAAATACTTTATTGAATGAGAAATCATAGTACTTATCTCTTGCTGTTGTTGCTGAAGAAGGAGTGAAAGAGAAATTATCTCTTGGCAATCCGAATTCTTCAAACACTATCGGCTTGTTCAACGTGTCGGCATAAGCTATGTGAGTATCCATATACTTTCCTGCAAGATATAAACATGTATCGATAGTTCCCTGCATATCAGCCGGATTGAGCCACCTCCAGTTGTAAGGCCAGATATGCATCGTAAGATAATCGACCGATTGGGGGGCATGTATTGCTTTAAATAATGAAGGATCGCCTTCACATCCCCAGATGCCTTCAGTTCCTGTTGTTACAAGATGGTTTGGATCCAGTGATTTTATCAATTCTGATGTCTCCTTTACAAATTCAAGTAAAAGTGGTTTGTTTTCATTTGAAAAAGCTCTTGGTTCATTGCCTATTTCCCAGGCCATTATTGCAGGATCATCAGAATAGTTAATCCCTGAATATTTGTTTTTCCTCTTTATCATGTACTTTACATGTTCATAAAACATTTCTTTACATGGAGTACATTTATGAAATTGAGATGCAAAGCCCATAAACTCAGGCCAGGTATGTCCTTGCCACGTTGGGTAAGGTATGTTTCCATATCCGTTCCAGTTTAAATATTGGGCAAAACCACCCGACCATTCCCAACTGTTGTTGAGGTAAAGTATTGCGGTCATCCCTCGTTTACTCATCTCAAAGATTAAATAATCAAGCCCGTCAAGAAGATCATTGTTATACTTACCCGGTTCAAGTTGAAGGGTAGGGGTAACTCTGCGTGGCTCACCATCCGGACCTTCAGCTCCTGCTAATATTCTAAGATTGTCGATGCCATGTTCTTTCATTATGTCCAGCTCTTTCACTAACCTTTCCCTGTTGCCATAATCCCCGGTTGAACCCAGTATCGCTCCATACCAATAGTTTGCCCCAATGTAATAATACGGTTGGCCGTTTTTAATGAACTGCCCATCTTTTGTTGTGATAAATTTATCTTTACCTGAATCCGGATTACTACAACCCCCGATAGCAATTATTATAAGCAATATTATTAAAACTTGTTTCATCCTTATTTAGTGATTAATTTCCAATCGTCTGTTCTGAACGGACTAGCCGGAAGATTGGCTGAGTTTATAAGATTGCACTCAGGATTAGAGCTCCAGGCATATCTGGCTGATTCAGGATTAGGTACCTGGCTGCTTGAAACAACTACAGTGTTTCCTTCAATCTTTGCTTCTGCCCAATAGAATTTCTGATCTTCCCCTGCAATTGAAAATCCTTTTAATGTTCCATTGTCTGAAGTCTTTAACCCTTCATAAACATGGTCAAAACGGATGATTATTTTATTGCCAATGATGTCGGAACTTTTATAAAGCGGCCCGCTGTAAGGTATGTCTTTATTGTAAGTTTTATTTAAAGCCCACAATGCAAGTCGTTTACCTACATCCTGCTTGTTCCCCGGATGTATGTCTTCTGCCTCACCAATATCGATAGCTACTGCCATACCGGTATTTGGTAATTCTAACGCCAGCGTCTGCGCTTCCCTGAGCTCAGCCCACATATCATCAATGGGCTGATCGTTTCTTTTCATGTGATTGGCAAGCTGTACATAGTAAAAAGGAAAATCTTCTTTCCAGTAATTTCTCCAGTCTTTTATCATCGCAGGAAATAAAGTCCTGTATTGCCAGGCCTTACCTGTATTGCTTTCTCCCTGATACCAGATGGCTCCTTTGATCGCATAAGGAATAATCGGATTTATCATCCCGTTGAATAAAACTGTCGGACAGTTTGGATCTCCCGGCTTTAGTGGCGAAGTAACTATGTCCTTGTTGTTATATCCAATGTGAACAAGCCATTCTCCACTAAGATCGATGTTTAAATCATCGCAGACAAGCGAGAAATCTTTAGGCTCTCCGTTGAAACCTCCTGCTCCCTGGAAATCACTAACTCTCAAGGTTATTACATTGTTTCCTGTTCTAATTACTCCTGCCGGAACTTTATAATGCCTTGGCCTTCCCCACATTCCGCTTTGTCCAACCTTCCTGCCATTAACCCATGCTTCGTCAAAATCGTCAGACGGAGCTATGTTCAGAATCATCTCTTTGCCTGAATATTCAAATGGTACATCTATATGTTTTCTAAACCAGACTGTCCCGTCAAATGCCCCGATTTCAGTGGTTTCCCATAAACCCGGAAGTGTCATCGCCGACCATCCTTCATCAGGTGTACTTTGCTTTGAAAATACTGTATCCTGACCTGCAATCCCCGGATCTGCCTTTGCCATTTCTTTATGCATCTGAAGATCATCTTCTGTGTAAACTTTCATCTGACCTTCATAATCATGGGGCAGACTTCTTACTTTTTGAACCACTGAAGTGAAATCTTCAAGCAATTCCAGCGATTCGGCACTTGTCCAGGCCTCAGCGACAGTGCCTCCCCATGATGATAATATCAAACCTACCGGAATTTTAATTTCTTTATACAACTCCCTGCCAAAGAAATATGCTGTCGCTGAAAAGTCTTTTGCTGTTTCAGGCGTACAAGGCTTCCACCCTTGTGATGCTATTGTATCAACCGGCGAAAGAGAAGCATTCCTTTCAATAAAAAGAAGTCTGATATCCGGATAGCTGGCATTTGCTGCTTCCCATTTGTCATTGTTGACAACTCCCCATTGATTTACCAGAGGAACCTCCATATTCGATTGACCTGAAGCAAGCCATACATCTCCAACGGCTACATTTGTAAACACTTTTTTATTTCCTTTACAGTGAATAGTGAGTGTTTCATTTAGTCCAACCTTCTCAGGCTGAAGCCTTACTATCCATTTCCCCTTATTATCGGCTTTTGTTTCAAGTGATTGATTCCTGAATGTCACCTTTACCTTTGCCCCGGAAGGCGCAATTCCCCATATTGGTACTTCTTTCTGTTGCTGAAGAACCATGTTGTCACTGAAAAGAGGCAGCATCTCAAAACGGCTTTCTTTTTCATCAGTGCATCCGGAAATGAATAATACAGATACCATGCTGATTGCTATAAACAGTTTGAAAAAATTAACTGATTTCATATCTTCTTTTTTTGTGTTTATCGATAATATATTTCTAAACGACTTATTTGCGTTTCGGAGTTAAAAATAACTTTTAAAAATTTATTTTTTGTCTCTTTCTTGAAAGAATACATGATTGGAACCCAATACCCGTAGTCTCCTCTGCCATTGTTGTAACTAACCCTTTCCGGCTCTATCTCTGTATATTCCTTATTGTCGGCCGAAACCCTAAACGTCAGATTTATATCGTCACTCTGTGAAAATGTAAAAGCCTTTATTTCTTCTATACCACCCTTTACAAAATAAACAATTTCTTGCCCTTTGTCTCCTTTTAATCTGAACATATCTTCCTTGAATTGCCTGTCGTTGCTGGTCTCAAGTGTTATTTCTCCTGTTGAATTATAGATATTGCCAAAATTTTCCATGTTATCAATTAAGGCAAGGTTTTCTACTTTAACAGGCCCTTCTACTTTGGAAGGGGCAGATGTCCCGGCTATGTTTTTGGCTGTCATCCTGTAATAATAAGTTTCACCGGGTAAGGCTGTTTTATCAGCAAAAAGCGGATAGTACTGAATGTCAGCATCTGAAATATTATAACCCACTATCTCCCATGGACCATTATTGCTTTTCGAACGGTAAATATCATAGGAAGATGCTCCTGCAGATCCTTTCCATGAAATACATGAAACGTTTTCAATCTTCAGTAGTTCAGGAGGTAACGGAACTTCAACTGGCGGAACAGGAAGCCCGTCTATCTCGTAAGCTTTCTTTCTCAAAAGATTCATTAGAGCCGTTTCATCGTATTCATTGCCTGAAGTAAATCCCGGCCAGTGATACGATTTGTACCTTCCATATCCTAAAGGTTCTGAATGCCAGTAGAAACCACCTTTTGAACGATGACCCCTTAATCCCCAGATAAGCATGCCACATATGTCTGAATTAATAATCATATCAGCATATTGCTCAATGGCGGGGGTGCCCACAAATCCAAATTCACCGATTATGTATGGCTTTCTTTTTCCAACTATCTCAATGTTTCTTTTTACATTTTCAATAAAATCAGAAGGATTTTGCTCATAATGGTGTGAATGAACTATATCGATCGACTTTTCTGTTATCGACCCTTCTCTCACAGGTATTTGATCAATAGCGTTGTACCCATCAAGAATGAGGTGATTGTTGTCTATGCTTTTTATATAACGACAGATTTCTATTGTCCATTCCATCGGACAAGTCAATTCATTGCCTGTTTCCCAGCACATTATTGCTTTGTCATCTTTGTATTTTATTCCTGAAACGGTATTTGTACGGTTTACAGTGTATTCAATTGTTTTCTTAAAGTCTTCAATTAGCTGTCTGTCAGTCCAGAACTCTTCTGATGTCTTCCCCCTGAATGCTGAATATTGCGGACGTCCTCCCATCCATTGCCAGTTGTTGAGAAGTGAAAATATAACTCTCACCTGATATTCATTTGCCAGAGCCAGAGCCAGATCCATTGTTTTAAATGCTTCTTCTGAAAATTTTCCCGGAGAAAGTACATACGTCGGTGCATCATCAGACTCAGATTCAAACCTGACAGGAATCGTATATAACCTGACAACCTTCCCGCCCATCTGTGACACTGTTTCAAATACATCCCTTAATTCAAATTCATCGGGCAAACTAAAGGCATGCTTCTGTGAAAAGCCAAACTCATCTTCGTTAAATGCAAGTGTAGGAACGTTATACGATACAAACCTGAATTCCTTTTGTCCATCCATAAGCTTATTGCCTGAAACAGAAATGAATTTTTCAAACCCGGTTTCGGGCAATGTCGCATTGCAGCTGATTAATAATAAGACGATTGACAATAGTACCAATCTTTTGAAAATTGACTTTTCCATACTCCTTGTTCGTGTTTAATTCTTCATGACTTTAAAAAATTTCTGACCTGTTTCATCTTTAAGATGAAGAAAATAAATGCCTTTTGGAATATTGTCCAGCGTAATTGTATTATTCATACATATATATTCCTTTGAAATGCTCTTCATCGTTTTTCCGTTTATATCCAGCAATGAAATCATTTCAGGAACATAAGCCGGGCTGAAATTTATCCTTAATGTATTTTGAAAGGGCACCGGATAAATCTTTATATCATTGGATTGCCCTTTTAAACCGTTGGAGTAATTGTATGCTTCCCATAGCTTGCTGAACTCATCCAATGATGTAACATTCTCATGATTAAATACTTCATCGATATGAGCTGTAGGATTGTACTTGTTATTCTTGATATGATCCCCGACCCATGTACTGAAATATAACCAATGAGCTCCCTGTGTAAACATCTTTTCAGGATCAGGAATAGGACCGTTTTCCGACATTGCCAGAAGCTTTCTTCCGTTAAATATCTTCCTCAGATTATCAAACATAAATGATGATGTTCCAAAATCTCCTTCCGGAAGATATACATCAACACCCAGAATATCAACATATTCATCGCCGAGATACCAATCAGTAGCAGTATTGCTGTCTGTAGTTGTCCAAACCCAGATAAGATTGTTAATACCATGATAATGTGTAAGCCTGTTGTATAAGAGTATCCAAAGCTTTTTACAAGCGTCCGGACCCTTTGCTCCCCACCAAAACCACTTGCCTTCAGCTTCATGCAGCGGCCTCCATAGTATTGGTATGTTTTCAGACTGTAATTTTTTAAGCTGAATTGCTATTGCATCTATATCTCTTAATAATAGCGAGTAACGCTCTGATGTTGTATCTTTTAACACTTCAGCAATATTAAATGTCGTTGCCTCAGTATAGAACCCCCTCCACCATAACTGGTCACCCTGGTCAATTAAATCTGTCGGAGCATTCCAGTGCCACATCATTGTTACAATTCCCCCTTCGTTCTTATGCCATTTAATTATATCATCTGTTGCTAATGATGTTGAACCCCTTGATACTCTTGAAGGTGAGTAATCAATAAGATCGGCCCCGTAAATTGCAGGATACTTACCTGATATATCTTTTATATAAGTGAATTCGGAATTTTCTGAAGTATATGAAATATCCTCATTCATAAACTGACCTGAAAAGCTTGTCTTTCCAAAGTTGTCAAGCAAAAATGAATATAATTTCTTTGCTTCTGCTGATGCATTTTTATTTACCGGACTCTTTGGAATGTTCCAGGAAACATTTTCGGAAGGATTGTCAATCCTTACATAATCAAGCTCAAACCATCCCCATTCTTTAATAACCTCTATTGTGTTCTCACCCATATTGAGCCATATCTTTCCAACATTCAGTTCTGTAAAAGATGATTTAGCAGGAAATAATATGCTCCCCTGGTTAATGCCATTTATATAAACAAAGTTGTTTTTGTTACCGCCCGGACATGAATACCCGATATAAAGCTGGTAATTACCTTCCTTTTCAATAGTCAATGTGAAAGTTGCCTTGTCGCCGTCATTGTCAAAACCGGCAACATAACCTGTACCTGAAAAACCTTTATGACTGCTGGCTATTGTTGTTCCGCTTAGTTTTGAATTCTCAGCTTCATATTTTGCAGGTTGCCCATAACTATTTATCATTATTACAGTTAAAACTGCCAGTATACTGAAGGTTTTTCTTTTGACCATTATTACCTGATATTTATATTATCTATTTATGTGTTTTGTGATCTTTTCTAAACTATCATTTCAAGCTATTAATTTATAATAAAGTTTTCTCAATATCTTAAGTTACAAAATTATTATCATACATATTTCTTCTGTGGTACAATATTCCCATTTT
>CAYUEI010000061.1:0-13579 GCA_964443445.1 uncultured Prolixibacteraceae bacterium
CCCTTTTGAGAATTAAGAGGAATTTTCATGAAATCATTATTAATACAAATGTTGATGATAAAGGACTCCCTGTGTTGGCTATTTCAAATCATGTAAGCTGGTGGGATGGGTTTTGGATTGAACTTGTAAACCTGAAACTTTTTAAAAGGGATTTCTTTTTTATGATGCTCGAAGAACAACTTCGAAAATATTGGTTTTTCAACCATGTAGGTGGTTATTCTGTTACTAAAAAATCAAAAAGTATAGTTGAAACAATAAAGTATTCCCGTGAACTCCTCAGTGATAAGAAAAATCTTGTGCTTATATTCCCTCAAGGGAAAATCCAATCACTCTACAATCAATCAATTAAATTTGAAAAAGGAATTGAGAGGATTGTCGAAGGAATGGAAAATAAAATTCAAATTGTATTTATCGCCAATATGGTCGATTATTTTTCAAAACTCAAACCTTCTCTATTTATTTATATGGATGAATTTCAAACAGAATCTTTTTCTTTTGATGAAATTCAAAATGGCTACTCCCATTTCTTTAGTAAATGTATTGACAATCAGAAACAAATCACTACTGAACCATGATTTATCTTGCTCTTTTCATATTGGCAATAACTTTAATCAGGCTATTTTCTGCCCTGATGAATTTTATATTTACCCAACCTCTATTGAATTATGGTAGTAAATATAATGGACTTGTTTCTATCCTTATCCCAGCACGAAACGAAGAAGATAATATTGGTAATTTACTGAATGATATTGAAAATCAAGCCTATGACAATATTGAAGTAATTGTCTTTAACGACATGTCAACTGATAATACTGACGAAATAGTGAAACATTATTCTTTAAAAGATTCACGAATAAGACTGATAAATTCTGTTGGTCTTCCCGAAAACTGGCTGGGAAAAAACCATGCATGTCATAGTCTGGCTTCTCATGCTAAAGGTGAATACCTTCTTTTCCTCGATGCAGATGTATCAATCAGTGGTGATGTTATTGAAAGGGCTGTTATTACTGCAAGAAAATTCAAATTGGGCTTGCTTTCTGTTTTCCCCGTTCAGATAATGATTACTCCCGGTGAAAAAATTACTGTACCCAACATGACAAATATTCTTTTGTCTTTGTTGCCTTTGATTTTTGTGCGAAAATCTTGGTTTTCATCGCATTCAGCTGCCAACGGACAGTTTATGCTTTTTGAAAGAGAAAGATATTTAAAAAACCTGCCTCACCAAAAGTTTAGAATGAATAAGGTTGAGGATATTGAAATAGCACGCTTCTATAAGAAAAGTAAAATTAATATTGCCTGTATCACAGGTATTGACGAGGTAAAATGCCGTATGTACTCAGGTTTTAATGAAGCTGTAAATGGCTTTTCCAAAAATATTGTTAATTTTTATGGAAATTCATTTACCCTTGCAATTATTTATTGGCTGGTAACTACCTTGGGCTTTATTTTTATTTTAATTGCTCTCCCTTTTGAAGTTTTTATTCTTTACCTGACAATGACTGTATTAACCCGGATTATGATTTCTATTTCTGCTAAACAAAAAATTTCTGATAACTTTCTATATGCAATACCTCAGCAAATATCGCTGGGATTATTTATTTTTAAAGCCGTTTCAAATAGATTAAATAAGAATTTTGTATGGAAGGGAAGAAACGTATATTGATACTTTTATTGCTCGTTTTTATTGGCTTAATATCGGAAGCATCGTATAAGAGAAATATTTATGAAGCCTTCATAACAGGCGATATGAATAAATGGAAAATGATTATTGATGACCTTGATAAGCAACCAGGCAAAAGCAATCAGTTATATCTTGAACTGCTTGAGTATGAATATGGATATATAGCATATTGTATTGGTAACAAGAAAGATGATGAAGCCAAATATTATTACGAAAAAGGTAAAGAGATTATAAGTCTTCTTGAAAAAAAAGGATATGAATTGGCCAAAGTTTATGCGTTCAAATCTGCTTTCTATGGTTATGCTATTGGTTTTAAACCTTATCAGGCTCCTGTTATTGGTCCCAGAAGTATTCATTATGCAAGGGAGTCTGTGAAAATTGATAAATCAAACCCTCATGGATACAACCTTTTAGGTCATATAAGGTATTATATGCCCGTTATTTTCGGTGGATCAAAAAAGGAAGCCATCGAATATTACAGAAAGGCTGAAGCCCTAATGGAATCTCAAGTTGAAGGAGTTAAAGATGATTGGAATTATATTGGACTATTAACTACTATTGCTGTGGCATATAGTGAAATAGATGATTATAAGAATGCGCAGCTTTACTTTGATAAAGTTATGAAGTTTGAACCCAATTTATATTGGGTGAAATATGAACTTTACCCTGAATTTTTAAAAAAAATTAAATAAGATGGCTAAAAAGGTTATTGTCGTAGGTGCAGGTTTGGGTGGATTATCAACTGCTCTTCGTCTTGTGAAAAAAGGTTACGAAGTCGAAATTATAGAAAAGAATGGAAAGGCAGGTGGCCGGTTGAACCAAATAAAAAAAGATGGTTTTACCTTCGATACAGGTCCGAGCTTTTTCAGTATGTCGTATGAATTTAAACAGTTTGCTCAGGAATGTAACATTGATATTCCATTCAAATATATAGAGTTAGATCCACTTTATTCGGTTAACTTTTCAGGTAGTCCCAAAACTTATCATCTTTACAAGGACTCTTCAATGCTTGCCGGGCAGTTCGCAGAAGAGGAACCCGACTTTAAAGAAAAATTTGACAACTATCTTAGGAAGTCAGGTAAGATATTCAACGACACCGTTGATATTGTAATCAAAAACAACTTTGACTCTAAAATTGCTTATTTCCTGACACTTGCACAGGTTAATCCAATTCATGTGCCAGTCCTTTTCAGAAGCTTCTGGCAACAGGTTAAAAGACATTTCAATTCAAAGGAAGCCCAACAGATTCTTTCTCTCGTTGCCTTCTTCCTCGGTCGCACCCCTTTCGATACTATGGCAATTTATACCCTGCTTTCTTATACCGAATTCAGGCATGATGGGTATTACAACGTCGAAGGAGGAATGTATGGTATTGTTGAAGGTATCTTATCGGAGCTTAATAAAGAAAATGTAAAGATCACTTACAACACTGAAATTGTTGATTATGAATTTGAAAAGGGTAAAATAGAATCTGTATTAGATAAAGAAGGACAAAAGCACACTGCCCATATTTTTCTTATTAATGCCGATGCAGCTGTATTCAGAAGCACTGTTTTAAAGAGAAAGAAATATTCACCTGAAAAGCTCAGTAAGATGAACTGGACAATGGGGTATTTGACGTTCTATATTGGTATAAATAAAAAGCTTCCGCATGTAAACCACCATAATTATTTCCTTGGTACCAATTATGAAGATTATGCAAATAAGATACTAAACAATGCCGACACTCTTCAAAAGCCTTATTATTACGTTAATCTGATTTCAAAATACAATCCTGATTGTGCCCCTGAAGGTTGCGAAGCTTTGTTTTTTGTATGTCCTGTTCCAAACCTGATGTATAAAACAGATTGGAGTGATAAGGAAATCATTGTTCAAAGTATTATCGACGATTTTTCCAATAGGATTGGAACAGATATAACCGGGGATATTATTTCAAAAACTATTTATACCCCGCAGGATTGGCATGAACAGTTTAATCTCTATAAGGGTTCTGGTCTTGGCTTATCGCACAGTATGTGGCAGATAGGTGCATTTCGGCCTGCCAACTTCGACGAGAAATTTAAAAATGTATTCTACGTAGGAGCATCAACTATTCCCGGGGCAGGACTACCCATGGCAATTATTAGTTCAAAGCTGGCTTACGATAGAATTATCAAGATGAAATGAAGAAATCAATGAAGAAGTCCTGATCTTAACCGATTAAGGCTTCTTCTTATATAGAATTTCTTCTATCATCGACTTTGTTATAAACCTGTGAGGATTGGACTCTATAATTTCAATCTGGTTTTTCACTTCCTTTTCTTTCTCTTCATTCACTACAATATCAACTTCAGGAGTATAATTTGTCCGACTTAATAGTTTTTCAATAGCGTAAATAACCTCTCTGTCTTCTATTTTGATCAATCTTTCAATGATCTCAATCTTTTTTGAATTCAAATTCATCTTTAAATTTTTAAATAAAGTATACTATTTATTGTAACCACACAAGTTAGCCTATAAATATAGATAAATTTTAATATATATAAAACAATAGATATTAAGTATGATAAATATACCTGAGACCTACCAAATAGGGACCAACTAGCCATCAAACACCATAAGCGAAATTTCTTATGGTGTTTGATGGCTAGTTGGTCCCTATTTGGTAGGTCTCAGGTATATTTGAAACAGTTGGTCGTTTTTGATTCTGCAAATGTTAAAAATTATTAAAAAATTAAAATACTGTTCTGATTAATTACTGCCAAATCAAGAATAATTGCAACAAGATTAAGTGAAAGATTTTCAATTAAATATTATGTCTATTTTGATTTTTTTAGATTAAGAAAATTTTCTATATGCCGGTTATTGCATATGTTAAAAAATGTTAAATATAATTTTGATACTATTCCTGTATTGTTAAAAATATTATTTTGGCTTCCCTTAAAATAAGGTTAAATCAAAAATAAACAAAAATTGATTTTATGAAAAAGGAGTTAAATGAATACAAAAAATTGAAATCAGATCTGGGAAATAATGCTGTTCTTTATTTATATAATGATATTAAATGTGTTAGAGTAAAGCCATTTAAATATAATGCATCCAAATCTAAACTTTTGAAATTCTATCAGAATAAATTCAAGTTATGTATGAACTTTGTAGCTCTTACAAGAAAAGATTTAATTAACAAGATATGGGCACCGCAAGCTAAAAATTTTGGCATCCCAAAAAGAATTGAGGGTTTTCAGAAAAGAGCAAGAAGAATTTCAGGATCAGCATATTTTTGTAAGATTAATTTATCACTTTTTGAAGCCGGGCTCGATTATATAGACCAGGATAAAATTTTTATTTCTCATGGTCATTTAAGCACAATAAATAACTTGAATGCCGAATATGATTTAATTGATAAGGATAAAATATTAATTGGTTTTGAGGTTTTTAAAGGGATAGACAGTTCTGTGCTTAACCAGTTTCTTGGAGTGATGGCAATAACTAAGGATGAGTTTTACTTTTTGGATTTACCTGATATAAAAAGAAAATCAGGAGGGGGAGAGTTCAGGATACAAGGATTAAACGGGCAAAAGGTAAGGCTTCATTTCTACTTTCAAAATGAAAAAATGACAGAATTCTCAAAAAGTTCTACTGTATTATTGCAATAAAAAGGGACAAAATCTTTAGTGTTTTCGTATTAGTTTTATTATAACATGTTATTTTACAATAGTTGATTAGTAATGTCCCGATTTACATTTTTTTTGATTTATCTTGGCTATGACTAATTAAAATCAATTTTAAAAGTTGTTTTTTAATCTTTATTACTGAAAAATTTATGAAAAGATATTTTCTTGTTTTGTTGTTGTTAATAAGCTGTTCATGTTTGATGGCTCAAAAGGTTAATCCTTTAAAAGGAGAAGGAACTTTAGGGAATCCCTATATCATTTCTAATCTTGATGATCTAAAATACCTTACAGAGAATAGTATTCTATGGAGTTCGGTTTTTATTCAAAATGTTGATATAGACGCTTCAGTTTCAAAGGGCTGGAATAACGGGGCAGGGATGATGTCAATTGGTGACGGAAAAGTAATATTCACAGGATCTTACGACGGTCAGGGACATATTATTGAAGGGATCTACATGAACAGACCTACAGTAAATTTTACCGGTTTGTTTGGCTATACAGAAAAGGCAATAATTAAAAACCTTGGTGTTGTTAATGTTGACATAACAGGGAATAACGCTGTTGGAGGTTTTATTGCACTAAATCAATCGTTTGTCAGTGATTGTTTTAGTACGGGTAAAGTGGCAGGTGCTTTAAATGTTGGCGGGTTCTGCGGAAGGAATGACCAAACGTCTCATACTGAAAATTGCTATAGCAGATGTTCTGTTTACGGGACACGCCAGGTAGGGGGATTTGTTGGTTATAATAAGGGTTGGTCAGGTATTATTAACTGTTACAGTACAGGAAAGATTGAGGGGAATGGATATTTCTTTGGCGGATTTATTGGTCTTGATGATAGTCTTGAACCTGTTGAAAATTCATTCTGGGATATGGGAACATCAGGTAAAACACTCAGTAGTGATGGTAAAGGCTTTAATACTGTTGAAATGAAAATCAGAGAAAGTTATACCAACAGCGGCTGGGATTTTAAGGTAGAAACGATTAATGGAGCTGAAGAAAAATGGAATATTGGGAATGGCAGAAATGATGGTTATCCATACTTAAACTGGCAGTATCCTGATGATAAAACACTTGCATTCATAGAGACAAGCGAAATATCAAATATAAAAACTACAACTGCTCAATCGGGAGGTAATATTACTAATGATGGGGGATCTTTTATTACTGAAAAAGGAATTTGCTGGAGCAAGACTCCTTTCCCTGATATTGCTGGTCTTCATACTTCTGATGGTGAGGGGAATGACCCTTTTACTTCTTCTGTTTCAGGATTGATAAATAACACATCATATTATCTGAGGGCTTATGCTACCAATGAATCAGGTACTTCTTACTCTCCTCAGGTGTTTTTTACAACTGCTATTCTCGATGGAAAAGGGACTTCCGATGATCCGGTTATTATTTCAACAATTTATGATTTAAAGATGCTTTCAGAAAATAGTGTTTACTGGGATAAGTATATTATTCAAACAGAAAATATTGATGCCTCTGAAACGAAGGAATGGAATGATGGTGAAGGATGGATACCAATAGGAAATGCAATTAAAAGTTTTACAGGAGTTTATGATGGCAGAGGGCATCTTGTTAGCGGATTGTATATTTCGCGTCCGGATGAAGACTATCAGGGTTTTTTCGGGTGGACAAGCAAAGCTGTTTTACAAAATCTGGGCATTGAAGGCTGTGATATTACAGGATATGATTTTGTGGGAGGTCTTACTTCTTTTAATGAATCAAACGTAAGTTATTGTTTTTCTACAGGAAGAGTTACCGGTAATGATTATGTTGGTTTACTGCTTGGTATGAATTATAATGACTCAGCAGTAAGGTATTGTTACAGTATTGGTAGCACTGTGGGTAGAGAACAAGTTGGTGGCTTGATAGGTTCCAACTTCAGCAAAACAATAACAGAAAACTGCTATAGTTCAGGTAGTGTTAAAGGGGTTAGTTTTGTAGGAGGACTAATAGGAAACAATACTTCAAATCTTATTACTTCATTTTGGGATACTGAAATATCAGGAACAGTTTCCAGTAATGTTGGTATAAAAAAGACAAATGCGGAGATGGTTGAAAGGCAAACATTTATAAATGGAGGCTGGGATTTTAAGGGTGAGATTAAAAATGGGGTGACAGAAATTTGGAACATTGCAAATGGTCGAAACAACTCTTATCCATATTTCAACTGGCAATATCCTGATGATCCGGTTCTTGCATATTTAATTACAGCGGAAGCAAATGAGATAACAATATCTTCAGCGAGTTCAGGGGGAGAAATAATTTCAGAGGGAGGAAGCGCGATTATTGAATCAGGGGTTTGTTTTTCAACAACGACGAAGCCTGACATAAGTAGTTTTACTTCAACAGGTGTATTGGAAGAAGGAAAAATAATTACTTTAATTACTGATTTAAAGCGAAATACTAAATATTTTCTGAGGGCTTATGTTATTAATGCTTCAGGGGTATCATATGGCAATGAGGTGATATTTAATACTTTACTTTTAAATGGGGCAGGAACAGAATCTGATCCTTATCTGATTTCAAGTTCAGCTGACCTTAAAGTTCTTTCAGAAAACAGCTTTCTTTGGGATAAATATTTCACTCAGGAGAATAATATAAATATGTCGGAATCAGTAAAATGGGATGATGGAAAGGGTTGGATTCCGATAGGCAATTCTACACTAAAATTCAGCGGAAAATATGACGGTAAAAGTCATACAATTGATAGTTTGTTTATCAATCGTTCAACTGATAGTTATATTGGATTTTTCGGTTGGACAAGCAATTCTCAGGTGATGAATATTGGATTAAGAAATTTTAATATTAAGGGAAGTTATGGAGTAGGAGGGATAGTTGGGAATAACTACAATTCAAGGATAAGCTCTTGTTTCACTACCGGGATAATAAATGGTTCATCAAATGCGGGAGGGCTGGTTGGTAGAAATTACAATTCGGTGATAGAGAACAGCTATAGCAAAGCAGAAGTAAGTGGTTCAGATTGTATTGGGGGACTTATCGGGAATAATTTAAAAGAGGCAGAAATAAGTTTCTGTTATAGTACAGGTAAGGTTACCGGAGTTACAAATATCGGTGGATTGACGGGGGCTAACAGTGCAACAGTTTCAAATTCATTTTGGGATACAGATATATCAGGACAGAAATATAGCAGTGGTGGGGCTGGCTTATCGACTGCTCAGATGAAATACAGACCTGAATATGTTGAATCGGGCTGGGATTTTAAAGGTGAGGATAAAAATGGTAAAAATGAATATTGGAATATAAGTAGTAAATTAAATGATAGTTATCCGTTCTTAAACTGGGAATATCCAATGGATACTGTGGTTGGGCTTCCGGAGATATTAACAATAGGAGCAATTGATATTACAACTGAATCGGCAAATATAGGAGGAGGAATAATATCTGATGGAGGGGCAGAGATATTAGAGAAGGGTGTTTGCTGGGGAGTTGAAATGCAGCCATCTTTATTAGACTCTGTTGAATTTTCAGAAGAAGAAGAGGTTGATTATTCATTTTTAATCAAAGGATTAAAAGATAGTACGACTTATTATTTCAGAGCATTTGCTAAAAATCTGGCGGGGATAGTCTATGGAGATGAACTTTCATTTACAACAAAAAAGATTGAAGATGATACACTTGGTTTTGCTGAGCTTTACAGAGAGATTGCTATGGAATTATCTATTCATGGAAGTTGTTTAACGATAGAGGGAGAGAAAATTAAAGGCAATACCGTTCAGGTTGTTGATATAAACGGAAGAGTGGTTTATCGTAGAAAAGCGAGCGAAGCAGTTGTTGAAGTTGTTTTCAGCAAAAAGGGTTTTTACATAGTAAGTGTAATATCAAATAAGGGTATGATTATATCTAAAAAGATTCAGATATAATAACAACTCATTGAAGAATAGATTCGTCGGTATAAAATTTATATTGGGATTTAGTTATATTTAAAAGTTGGCAACAAGTGTAAAATGACAGACGACCAGACAGATACGATATTGATAAAATTAAAATAAGAAAGGTTTTAGCTTTTTGACAGGACAGTGCAAATTCGATTGAAATTTATTTTGTTTTTTTCTTCCCCCCGCAAAAAAGAAAAAAGGCAACCCCACCCACATTGCAGCACATTTGCAAGCCCCACGAGCCAACGCTCAAAACCAAAGCTTGCAAAAGAGCTGCAATTTTGCCAACGCACCCACAGATAATTGTATATTTGTTGAAGAAAATTAACATTCTATCGGACTCAATTTAAGAATAAATGGAAATTGATATAAAAGGAAAAATAAACGAAAAGAAAATTGCTTACAGCAATACACTTTTGCCTTTGTATGAAGCCATTGTTAACTCTATACAGGCAATTGAAGAAGATAGCGCAACTTCCCCTGGAATAATTGAAATTGATATTGTACGTTCTGGACAGAAAAACCTTGAATTTGAAGGTAGCGAGCATCTTCCTGAGATAACTGATTTCGTCATTAAAGACAATGGGATAGGTTTTAATACGGATAATTTTGAATCATTTAATTATGCCCATTCTACATACAAAAAGGGAGGAAAAGGGATTGGCCGTTTTACTTGGTTACGGGCATTTCAAAAAGCTGAGATTGAAAGCCGTTTTAAAGAAAAAGGACAATGGAATTTGCGTAAATTCAATTTTGAACCTACGAAAAAGGGTATTGAAAAACATTCATTTGAACAGGTTAATACAACCCAAGAACGCTATACAATAGTCAAACTTAAAGGATTAAAAGAGGATTACAGAAAATGGTGCAATAGTAAATCGGAAGATATTTCTTTAAAAATAATAGAACATACGTTTATTTACTTTTTAAACAATAATTGTCCTCGAATTTTGCTTAATGATAATGGTTCGCAAATTATAGTAAATGATTTATTTAATTTGTTTACAAACGGGCAGGTTAAATCGGAAAAAATAAAAATACGTCAAAACGAATTTAGGCTAAGTTTGGTAAAACTTTTGAATAGCAAAAAGGTCGATAATAAAATTCATTATTGCGCAAACTCACGTGAAGTTGACTCTGATAAAATTTCGATAGATATTCCGGAATTAGATAATTTCTTCGTTGATAAAGACGGCAACTTTTTTTCTATTGCAGTTTATGTTGAAGGCGATTTTTTGGATAATAACGTTAACGAAGAGCGTACTTCAATCAATTTCAGTAAGAGGACAATGGAATTTCCAGACCAAACATCGCAAGAGGAACTTCGTAAAACGATTACAGATTATATTCAAACTGAGTTTGAAGAAAGTATTCAAAGCTTATCGGCTGTACGGATAAATAAAGTCAAGGATTTTGTTTCCCAACATCCCAGATATAAACAATTGCTTAAATATAAACCTGATGCATTAAAAAAGATTCCATCTACTTTGTCAGAGGAAAAAATGGAAATCGAGGTTTTTAAAATTGAGCAAGAACTTGAACTTGATGTAAAAAAGGAAACTAAGACTGTATTAAAATTTATTGAAAGTGAGCAGGATTTAGCAGAATTTGAGGAAAAGCATAAAGATTTATATTCAAAGATTATCGAGGTTGGAAATGCAAGACTTTCAGAGTATGTCATTCATCGAAAATTGGTTCTTGATTTATTTGATAAGTTGCTAAAGCGAAATGCAACCGAGAAAGCTGTTCATAGTTTAGTTTTTCCACTTCAAACTTTATCAGACGAAATTGGTTTTGAATACCATAATTTATGGATTTTGGATGAAAAACTTTCTTATCATAAATACTTGGCTTCAGATAAATCATTTAAAGCGATTGAGCCTGTAAATTCCGATTCAAAAGACAGACCCGATATAGTCATCTTTAATAAACCTTTTGCATTTTCTAATAATGATAAACCTTATGAATCTATTGTGTTAATTGAGTTTAAAAGACCAATGCGAGATGATTATACTGATTTAGAAAACCCTATATCGCAGATTAATAAATATGCAAGGGAAATAATCGATGGTGAAGCAAAAGACAAGTATGATAGAGAATTCGGCTATCGAAGTAATACCCCGATTTACGCTTACATCATTTGTGACTTAACAAAAAAATTAAAATCCTTTGCCTCTGATCTAGGGTATAAATTGTTACCCAGCGGAGACGGTTATTTTGCATTTAATGACAATTATAACATGTATATTGAGGTTATGAGTTTTGATAAAATTCTAAATGATTCAAGAGAGCGCAACAGGGTTTTATTTGAAAAACTTAATCTGACTTAAACCATTTTGAATTTTTCGTCAGAACATATAACCCTTCTTAAATCCCTCTTTCAAGGTCGACAGAACATTTATGCGGTTCGTTGGGAGAAAGACGGGAAAAGTGGTTATATGCCCGCTTATAAAGTTGATTGGAGTGATTACAATAAACACAAAGCTGCCGGAGGATCATTTAAAGATTATTCAAAAAAGGAGTATATGCCTTTCGGTGAAGATGCCATTATGAATCACTTAACAGGCAAAGAAACAGTTGGGATTTATCCACTTTTAGAAGACAATACTTCACATTTCATAGCAGCCGATTTTGATGAGGAAAACTGGAAAGATTCAATATTAAAACTGCATCAAACCTGCTCAAAGCTTGAAATACCATCATACGTTGAACGTTCGCGTTCGGGCAATGGAGGGCATTTATGGATTTTCTTTGAAGAAAACTTTCCGGCCGAGCAAAGCCGCAAGTTGATGTTTGAATTGTTAAAGGAAGCAACCATAATATCGCATTTCGAAAAAGAACCCAGTTTCGACAGATTATTTCCCAATCAGGATTTTCATTCAGGCAAAGGGCTGGGTAATTTAATAGCATTACCTTTAAATGGCAAAGCTGCTCAGAATGGTAATTCTTTGTTTCTGAATTCTGAAACTTTTGAGCCATTTGCCAATCAATTTGCAACGATTGGAAATTTTAATAAACTCTCAAAAGATAAGTTTCTGGGTCTTTATGAAGGTTTCTTTAATCAAAAACCACAGGAATCAATAAAGTCAAATATAATTCCGGCAACGCCAACCGAAATTGAAATCCAAATCAGCAATCAGGTTTACCTGAAACGCTTCCAATTAAACAAAAAACTAATTGCATTTCTAAGGGATAATTTGAATTTTCTTAATTCCGATTATTTGGTGAAAAAGAACATGGGAAAGTCAACCTTTAATATTGAAAAATATTTCAGGGTGATTGAGGAGACTGCCGATGGAGTTATTATCCCAAGAGGTTTTGTTGCAAACATTGTAAATTTTTGCAAACAGGAAAGCATTTCATTCAAAGTAATTGACAATCGTAAAAAACTAGATGCTGTTGAATTTGATTCAGAAATTGAATTACTGCCGCAGCAGGAAATAGCACTTGAAAAGATTGCTGAGAAAGATTTTGGAGTTATTGTTTCTCCTCCTGGTTCGGGCAAAACAATTATAGGGCTTGAAATTATTGCACAAAAACGGCAACCAGCCTTAATAGTTGTTCATCGCAAACAATTATTTGACCAATGGATTGAGCGGATTCAAAGTTTTTTAAAAATTCCAAAAAGAGAAATCGGGCAAGTTGGTAACCAGAAATTCACAATTGGGAAAGAAATAACGGTTGCAATGATTCAATCGCTTACCCGAAGCGATGAAATTTCTAAAATAGCCAATAGTTTTGGAACAATAATCGTTGATGAATGCCACCATATTCCTGCAAAATCATTCAGGGAGGCGATAGTGAATTTTAATTCGTTTTATTTGTATGGTTTAACAGCTACACCAAAGCGGAAGAACAACGATGAAAAACTGATATATGTTTACATAGGGAATATTCTTTATATTGCTGAACAAAAGCAACAAATTAAGGAAAACAATGTTAAAGCCGAAATAAATATCAGGGAAACTAATCTTTTTGCCCCCTTTGATTATAAAATTGACAAATACGAAACAATATCGAGGATTTTAATTCACGACACACAACGAAATGCCTTGATTATTGAGGATATAGAAAAACACGTTAATCGTTTCAAAACAATACTTGTTCTTAGCGAACGAAAAGCCCATGTGGACATTCTAAATTTATACCTTAAAGACAAGTTTGAAACCATTACAATTCATGGTGATGATTCGGAACAAAGCCGAAAAAGCAAACTTGAACAATTGAAACAAGGTCATTACAAAATTGTTATTTCCACAGGCCAATATTTTGGAGAGGGAGTTGATATTGATAATTTAGAATGCCTTTTCATTACTTATCCTTTCGCATTTGATGGCAAA
>CAYUEI010000062.1:0-13421 GCA_964443445.1 uncultured Prolixibacteraceae bacterium
CAGGATTCTTTGGAAAATTGTTTTTATACGTATCTGCTGCTTCTGCCAATTATTATTGGTTGATTCTAATCGCTGTGCTAAACGCAACTATATCACTCTATTATTACCTGATGGTAGTAAAGGCAATGTTCATTAATAAAAATGATAATCCCATACCATACTTTAAAAGTGATTTACCGACCCGTATTGGATTAGTACTTAGTATGAGTGGAATATTCATTATTGGGTTCTGGAGTAAAATATACGAATGGATTAATAGCCTCTCTATTGGGATCATAATTAATCCATGAATGAATTAATAATATTTAAAACCATTAATGAAAGAAATATGCCATTAAAAGCAAAACATATAGTTGAAGAAATAAATGGTGTCCGCTGTACTATCATTGAAAAAGGAATTCCAAAAAAAAGGATGCAATTTTTGAAAGGTCTTCTTGAATATAATAAGCTTGAAACAGTTGTAGCTGAAGAAAAGAATGAGAATGACGATCAAATATTATTTACCTTAGGAGTAACAGATATTGTTTTCAATCCTACCATTGCTGTATACGAGATGAGTTTAAAAACACCTGATGGGAGTAGTGTTTCACCGGCCTATTGGGAACAGTATACTTCTGAAATAATTGACGAATACTGGACTTATGAACAAGAAAATAATATTTGAAGACTTAGGCATTTCAGAATATAAAAAAACCTGGGACTACCAGAATTCACTCCTGGAAAAAGTTATATCTGAAAAGACTGAAAAGAAAAAATATCCGTTAGTTGAATCTTCAAACTACTTGCTTTTCGTTGAACATCCGCATGTGTACACCCTGGGTAAGAGTGGAAATGAGAACAATCTACTTCTGAATTACATACAACTACAAGCAAAAAATGCTACATTTTTCCATTCTGACAGAGGAGGAGACATTACTTATCATGGTCCCGGTCAGATTGTTGGTTACCCAATACTTGATTTAGAAAATTTTGAAATAGGTTTAAGAAGATATATCTGGCAGATAGAAGAGTCTATAATTAATTCTATCAGAGAATTAGGAATAATCGGAGGAAGAGACGACAAAGCTACCGGGGTTTGGATAGATGCCGGAAAACCGGGTGCCCGAAAAATATGTGCCATTGGTGTTAAGAGTTCACGCTTTGTTACGATGCACGGATTTGCATTAAATGTAAATACCGACTTATCTTATTTCAGCCATATTAACCCATGTGGATTTGTTGATAAAGGAGTTACTTCTATTAGTAAGGAAATGGGTAAAACAACAGATATTGAAATTGTAAAAAAAATAATACTCAGAAATTTCGCTCTTGTTTTCGGTGCAGAATTGTAAACAGCAAGATAGTTTCGATAATTATACTGTCTTCGAGACATATCTATATTAAGTATTTGCGATTCATAATTAATTCTGTCAAAATATAAACCTACTTCATCAAAATAATTACCTACATATATTCCTATATTTTAACAATTTGAAAAAAAATATTAATTTGACACAGATTTTAATATGTCGGAAGTTGAAGGGGGTTTTACTGCTATCATTTATTTTATTGAGTCTGGGTGTTTTTTCATCAAACAATCAGATTTCATTTAAACGCATTGCTGTTTCTGAAGGTCTTTCAAACAGCTGGGTAAGATGCATTTATCAGGATGAATCCGGATATATATGGTTTGGTACATCAGACGGACTCAACAGATATGATGGCAAGAATATAAAAGTATTTCGTCCGGGAAGTTCAAACAATTACGGGCTAGGAAATATAAACATAAATCACATAACAAAACTCGATTCTCAAAACATTTGGATTAGCAGTGACTTAGGATTATTACGCTTCAATCTATCAAACAGTTCTTTTTTCCTTGACACAATTTTACCTCCCAATCCAGTTTTAACTGTTGCAAAAGACAAAGAAAACAACTTCTGGATTGGCACAAATCGGGGCGTAGTTAAATACAATTATAAGGATAACAAAATAATCAGGTACCAATCAGGCAACAGCTCTCTATCTGATAATTATATAAATACCATATTCGTAGATTCTAAAAACAGAATTTGGATTGGCACCAAAAATGGTCTTAATTTATACAATAAAGAGAATGATTCTTTTACCTCTTTCCTTCCAGATAATAATCGGAATTCAATATCCGGGAAAGACATAACATCTATTTGTGAAGATTCATTTAACCATATTTGGATTGGAACTTCACTAGATGGGCTTAATTCTCTTAAGGAAAAAAATAATCAGTACTCTTTTGAAGTTGTAGTGGAGGGAACTATTTATTCATTACTAGCTGATAATGACTCAAAATTATGGATTGGACATGGTTCAAATGAAGGTATTGATCTATTAAATTTAAAAGACTTTTCTTCAGGGAAATTCTGTTTAACACATATTAAAAATGATCCTCTTGATAATAATTCAATTGGTGACAATTCGATTTTTTCACTATATCAGGATAAATTCAATGATATTTGGGTTGGGACATTTGGTGGTGGCGTTAACTACTATAGTAAAAGATCTAAGAAATTCCATGTTGTTAAAGAACTCTATGGCAGTCAGGAATCAATTAAGAATAACCTGATTAATGTTTTCTTTGAAGAAGACGATTATCTATGGATTGGAACTGAAGGAGGCTTGGACAGGCTTAATAAAAAAACAGGTAAATACGACCATTATCAATATGAAAGTAATAACCCAAGAAGTCTTGCTTCTAATCCTGTTTACGCTGTAACAAAAGACAGTAAGGGCAATTTATGGGTGGGAACATGGGCAGGCGGATTGCACCTCTATAATTACAATACCAATGATTTCACAAGATTTCTTCCCGGTGGTGAGGGAACGATAGGCAGTGGAAATATTTTTGATATAGTGGAAGACTCCTATGGTAATTTATGGATAGGAACTGGAACCGGGGGACTTAACAAATACGATTATAAAACCGGTAAATTCAAAAAATACATTAAGGATGAAAAAGATCCTCATAGCCTGAATGGCCGAAGCATGAGTCATGTAATGCAAACCAGTACAGGAAAATTAATTATTTGCCTTTATGCTTATATTGATGAATATGATTATCAAAATGATCGGTTTATTCATATAGATAGAAAAAAACAAGCCGCTGAGTTTTATGAAAGAGGCAATATCCTTTCTGTATTTGAAGACAGTAAGAAGAAATTATGGGTTGCAACCAATGCCGGAATTGAATACTATGACAAAGAAAAAGATTCTTTGATAACCTATACAACAAAAGAAGGATTGCCGGATAATACAATTCACGGAATTCTTGAAGATGATCACGGAAATTTATGGATTAGTACAAATAAAGGAATTTCTAAATTCGTTAACGGAATTGACACACCCCCTAATCCGGTATTTTTAAATTATACTTCCAGCGATGGTATTTCATCAAATGACCTCAAAAAGAAGGCAGTATACAAGAATAAAGATGGAGTGTTTTATTTTGGCTCATCACATGGATATACTTATTTCCATCCCGACAGTATTTCAATAAATGAATTAGTCCCTTCTGTTGTATTAACTCAATTAATGTTGCTGGAAACAAATCCCAATGAAAATTCAAAATTCAGAGAGATCAGCAACAATATTAACATGATTAAGGAATTAGACCTTTACTATCCTAATACCGACTTTTCAATTAGTTATTCTGCCCTGAATTTTCTCAATGCTGAAAAAAATCAGTATAAATACAAACTCGAAGGATATGATACTGAATGGGTAGATGCAGAAAACGCAACAAGTGCAACTTATACTAATATATCTGAAGGGAAATACATATTTAAAGTAATGGGTGCCAACAATGATGGCATCTGGAATAACACTCCTAAAGAAATAGTAATTAATATTCACCCCCCATGGTGGAGATCTATCTATTTTAAAATAATAAGCATCTTAGTAATCATACTTTCTACAGCTACTTTCATTGCAGTCAGGTTTTTCATGCTCAACAAGGAAAAGAAGATGCTCGAAGCTATTATTGAGAAAAGAACCAATGAACTAACTAAATTAAATTGGTTGCTGGAAAGAAAACAATCTATTATTCTTGAACAAAACAGCGAACTTGAAAAACACCGGAACAATCTGGAAGAACTCGTTGAAAAAAGAACAGCTGAATTAGCATCTGCCAGAATTAAAGCAGAAGAATCGGACAAGCTAAAATCAGCATTTCTGGCTAACATGAGTCATGAAATCAGAACTCCAATGAATGCTATAATTGGTTTCTCAAATTTATTGAGCAATCCGGATATTGCTGATGAAAAGAGATTGAAATATATAGACCTGATAAAAAATAATAGTAAACAATTAAGCGTATTAATAAACGACATTATTGACATATCAATAATTGAAGCAAATAAAATGGTTTTATCAAAAGGAAAATTCAGTGTCGATTCGATTTTAAAAGAACTATACGAATACTTCCAAATGGAAAATATTAAAAAAATTGATTTTAAATTTTTCAATATAAACGATAATTATCAATTGTTTATCAATACTGATGCTATAAGATTCCGACAAATTATGATTAACCTTTTAAGTAATGCCTTTAAATATACAGATAAGGGAAGTATTACTTTTGGATATGAAATACTCGGTGAAAATGTACGATTCTTTGTAAAGGACACAGGAAGTGGTATTGATATCTCTGACAAAGAAAAAGTGTTTGACCATTTCTTTAAGAGCTCAAAAGATAAATTAAAATTATACCGGGGAACCGGAATAGGATTAGCCATATCAAAAAGTCTGGTAGAACAAATGGGCGGAAAGATATGGGTTGAATCACAAATAAATGTAGGTTCTGAATTTAGCTTTACATTGCCGGTTAATTAAACCCAATTAAAATAAAAAAATGCCTTAATACATTTGCATATTGCTATATTTATTAAGTCATTTTATTGTAGTATCATAAATAAATATCAGGAATGCTTCCTGAAACTTCGGATCCAGTCTATATCCAGTCTATGGGGTAAATTAGATGTTGGCTTTATAACTTCGGATTCAATTCTCAGTCCCATCTTTACGTGTGGAATATTTTGAGAAATAGATCCCATAACTTTATCATTTACCTTCCATTCTATCCTCTCGGGAGACCATTCAACAGCAATAATCATATAACCATTAGGCTTAAAATTTAAACCTAACTTATGAGAAGTATTACTATTTCCGGAATAAATAATTCCACCAAAACCTTTATAGTTTTCAATTGAAATTAATTTTATGCATACCTCTTCATCTTCATCAATTAAAGATACTGAGCTGATCACATTCTTTATTTTTGAAGCCTTTAGCTTAACTTCAAATAAACCATATTCCTGCTTAAAAGATTTTAAAGTATGAATTAATCCTGAAGTATAGTCAAACTCTCTTGAATAAAATCCAAATTCTTCATCCCAACATAAACCTTCTGCTTTTTCCTGCCTCGTTTCTAATGTCAGAATTTCATTTTCCGATTTAAAATTGTTCAACCCATTAAATAACTGATATTGTTTCTTTAAAGAATAATTCTTTCCGGGACCTTTCTCCGCAATCATTGAAATACCTGACCAGATATTTGGGTCAAGCTTTCTATTAAAATTTTCTTCGAAAGTTAAAGTCCAGTTTCTGAAGAATTTAAACTTATCAGTATCACTGTACTTAAAATAAAGTTTAATCTGAGAATCATCTTTCATCTCAGAGAACTTCAATAAGGATTTATAATCATCTGTTTTCTTATACCTTTCTTTATCTTCAAGATATGATTTCCTTTCAATGAACTTAGCTGATTTTACTTCCTTCTTTAAATCTTCATATTGAGTCAATAAAGGAGAACCATCTATGTTAAGGAAATTTTTATAAATAGACGACTTAATAAAACCATTGTAAAAGGAGAGATCAGAAGAATTTTTCAATTCCTGATATTCTTTTTCTTTTTTAAAAGCTTCTGTCAATTCCCACTTTTCCTTATTGTCTTTATCTTTCTTTTTCCTTTCATTGAAGTTCTTGAGCTCTTTTCGGAATTCGCCCGACTTAACAAAGTGTTCCAGTTCTTTGAATTGTTCTGAAATACCTTTCTCTTTCAATTTATGGAAACGTTTCAAATCATCAGATCCATCCAACTTATAATAATTCAGAATTTTTTTATTCTTCTCAAGACTGGAAAAGACTTTTAACATTTTTTCTTCAGGCGAACCCTTAAAATTCAAAGACTCTATTTCTTTTTTATTCTCAAGAAATGGTTTAGACTCTACCTTCTCTTTCAAAGCAAGGAAATCTTTTAGCTTCTTTGAACACTCTATCTCGTTATATGCCTGATAATCGTTTTTTAATTGTAGCCACTCTTGCTCAATCGTATCAACTGATTTCACTTTACCGAATAAAAACATGCTTTACAGTTTTAATTTCATTATACCAAAAATAAGAAATTGTACTTACTCTTTTTCAAAAGAACGAAACTTTCCTTAATTCTGATATCCCAATTTATTTTTTTTAAAAACTTCCTTTTCAAGTATTATTTTTTTAAACTTTCAGGGCCTCCAAGATATGATTTTTTAGGCTCACCAGAATATATTAATACTTTCTCCAAAACAATTCCCGGATCTACCATCCAAACCTTTAATGTGTGATTACCCGGTAAGGAGATATTGTGTTTCGATGAAACAACTGTTGTATTATTTCTAACTGACTCTTCCCAATCCTGAAATGATCTTCCCTCATGCATATTCAATATTTGAGGTTCCTGATCATCAATTGATACTGCTAATTCAAGACCTTCGTCATTATAAATATTCAATGTCGGAGACAACAACAGATTCACATTGTATTCTCCCTCCCTGAAGATATTAAAGTCGTATTCAAGTACAGGCCCACCCGACTTTGGAGTCTGCCTCAAAGAATTAACAGGAACAGGATGCATCGCAGAAAGAGTTCTCCCTAATCCCGGAATTTCTTTCCAGCTTGTTGAGTTACCTGAAATATTCCTTGAGAAATGAGCAGCTTCTATTGCTATGTAATTATTATTGACAATATAACCCTTAGCTATTTTCTTTTGATCTTCAGTAAGGTTTAAAATCTGAACTTTAATATTTACAGTAGCTCCTTCCGGTTGAATTACAGATATCAGACTAGAATTTTCTCCCTGAGGAGCTTTTGCCCAATCAATCTCTACAAATAATCTCTTACTATCTGTAAACTTGCCTTTTGACTCTGATACTTTAATCCAATCAGCACCCTTAGATATTTCATAAGAAATAGATTTGTCTCCCCTCTGGAAAAGATCAACATAGTATGATTGCTTATTAACAGGATCGAAAACCGGCAATGGAAGATCACCATTATAAGAAGGATAATACAAGGAAGATCCTTCAACTGAAACTCCTAATAATGATTCCTTTGTCAAAGTTAAAGTATTAACTTCGGGCATTGAATTCTTTTCTGGCTGTTGCCAATAAGTATAGCCAATATGAGTTTGGTTCATCATGTTTACCCACTTCCCGTTCGATAATTCATTGTGATAATAAACCGTCATCAAAGAATCTTTCTTATATAATTCCTTAGCTTTCTTTGCTAAATCATTAGCCTCAGATCTCCATTGTTCAATATATAATCGGTTCTTTGCAACAGTTACGTACAATTCATTCAAATTGGCACATGCTTCAATAGGATGCTTAACCAACTGATAAAAAGCATCATTATATTCTTTAGGCAACTTCTTTTCTACTTTCTTCACTCTTTCAAGTAAGGAGTTATAATCATTTACAATATTCTCAGCTTCCCTGAAATTTTCAAGACTATAAGTTCCCGGTTCAAGCAATTCAGGTTTTCTTCTACCGTTATATTTGGTGTACAAATCTAGTAATTCAGCAATTTCTTTATCATTTTTATCTCCGAACTGCTGTCCTGCCCATTTCTTTGTGTATTCAGGCAGCTTTTCAGCAGGCCATGCACTTGGATTCCATGCATAATCAAGAAAGAAAGATATTGGAAGCTCCATTGGTTTTAAATCGCCAACATTTACAAGCCATAATCTGTCGACTCCATGTTCATATGCAAGATTCATCTGCTCCCAGATACGTGGAATAGGACTAGTATTTAACCACTTATAATTCCGAGGACCTCCAACATAATCAATGTGATAATAAATTGCATAGCCACCGCTGCGAGGAGGAGTACCCGGTTTAGGCAGTTTCCTTATATTTCCCCAGTTATCGTCACAAAGCATAAGAGTAATATCATCCGGAACTCTCATCCCCTGATCGTAATAATCTTGTACTTCTTTATAAAGTGCCCACATCTGAGGGGTCTGAGAGGGATCTTTACCTGTAACATCAGCAATTATATTTCTCTGATCAGCAACAATCTTCTCAAGTAATGAAATATTGGTTTCGGCACTCATCGCCATATCACCATCGCCTCTCATTGCCATATTTATAATTACTTCCCTATTGCCAATTCTCTTAACTCCTTCAGTCCAGAATTGTTTTAAAACTTCACTGTTAGTTTCGTAATTCCAAGCCCCCTTGCCTTCTTTTTTCCATTCAGCATGAGCTCTGTTCATTGGTTCATGATGTGAAGTTCCTGTAACTATACCCATCTCATCAGCCAGTGTAGTATTCTGAGGATCATCAGTATTAAAGCTTGCCCACCACATAGCCGGCCAGATATAATTCCCTTTTAACCTTAGTATCAATTCAAATACTTTTTCATAAAACATATGATTGAATCCACCGTAAGTATATACAGCCCATCTGCCCAATGCGGGTTCTTCGTCATTAAGAAATATTCCTCTGTATTTAACTTTTGGTTCTCCCAGATTATACCTCCCGGACTTTACATATAAACTCGATTTCTTTTGAACAGGTACATCAGCCCACCAATACCATGGAGAAACTCCCATTTTCGATGAAACATCAAACATACCGTAAATTGTGCCCCTCTTATCACTACCAACTATCACAAGTGCTCTATCGATATTAGGAAATGGATTGTCAACTACCTGAATCAATGAATTTTCCCATCTCCCTCTTATATCATTAACATCTATTTTTCCTGTCTTTATCAGTTGATCTATCAGTGGACTTTTCCCAAGTGTGCCAACAATTATCACTTGCTTTACGATTGGTATGGCGTCAAGTACTAATTTGCCTTCTTTTCCTGCTACCATTCCAATGTCATTCCTGAAATACTCTGCAGCCCTAATAACTCCCGGAAAATCATACGCATTCACAACTATTGGAGCTGGAACACCTTTATCTATAATGGTGAAGGCAGAAGTCTCTTTTTGACTTATAACGTAGTCCGGATTAACTGAAGAACTAGCATTATCCGCAAAGGCTGAAGATAAACCCAAAGGGATTATTACTAAAATAGTCCATAACCTTTTAAATCGTAAAAATTGGCTTTTCATAATCAGGATTTTAAGTTTATTTTGACAATAATTTATGCCGTATCCATAATTATTACAAAATAATAAAAAATATCTTTCGACAAGAAGTTTAGTTGATAAAAGAGGAAAATTACCTTCTTTTAATATCCCTGACCAATAATTGTATAGAAGTCTTTCCTTTGAAATCGTTTTCTACTATGGAATAACAAATATCGAAAGGCAAGCCCGACTCAATCAGAGGAAATTTTTCAGACTGAGAAAAAGCAATTCCGGAGTATCTCATTGAAGAACTGTTAGGTTCAACAATCTCTAATTTAATGTGTCCTGAATTCAAACCTACGAGCCTGCTTTTCCCAACATCCAAAACATCTTCGGAAACAAAAACCGGATTCGCATTATGAGGGCCAAAAGGTTCAAATTGTTTTAAAATCCTCATTAACTTAGGGGTGATTTCAGATAATTGAAGTTTTGCATCTACATCAATGGTTTGAATCATTTGCTTCTTAGTAATATTCTTCCTTACAAAATCATCAAACTTCTCAGTAAATCTTTTAACATTTTCAAGCTTAAGGGTAAGACCGGCAGCATACATGTGCCCTCCATAAGATTCAAGCAGATCGCTGCAATGGTCAATTGCTTCGTACAAATCAAAATCTTTAATAGAACGTGCTGAACCAGTGGCCATTCCATTCGATTCTGTAAGAATTATAGTAGGGCGATAATACCAATCGGTAATTCGGGAAGCAACAATTCCAACAACTCCCTTGTGCCAGTCTTTGTTATATAAAACAGTGGTTTTCTTATTTTGAAGCTCTTCATTATTTGAGATCATATCAAGAGCGTCCTGGGTTATATCCCTGTCAAGTGATTTGCGGATTTCATTAAAAGAATTAATCTCCTCCCCTATTCCACCAGCCAGGTTAAAATCATCTGAAATCAATAACTGAACAGATTTTTTTCCATGTTCGATACGCCCAGCTGCATTAAGTCTTGGACCAATCTTAAAAACTATATCGTTGATAGTGATTACAGTATTGCCTATTCCGGAATTATTAATAAGTGTCTTCAATCCAACACTCGGATCAGAATTTAATTTCTTCAAACCATAATAAGCGAGAACCCGGTTTTCGCCAGTCACAGGAACTATATCTGAAGCAATGCTAACAACCACCAGATCAAGAAGATCGTATAGCTTCAACATTGGTTCTCCATATCTCATGCAATAGGCCTGCAATAGTTTAAATCCTACGCCACAACCCGACAATTCCTTATAAGGATAATTACAATCAGGTCTTTTAGGATCTAATACAGCAACTGCTTCAGGGATGCGATCACTTGGATTATGATGGTCGCAAATAATATAATCAAGATGGCGTGTGCGGGCATAGGCTATCTTTTCAAAAGCCTTGATTCCGCAGTCGACAACAATGACCAATGAAAAGTTATTATCTGCTGCATATTCTATTGACTTAGGCGAGATACCATAGCCCTCAGAATAACGATCAGGAATATAAAAATGAAGATTTGGAATTTTGTCTTTGAGGAAAAGGTATATCATAGCTACCGACGTTGTTCCATCAACATCGTAGTCTCCATAAATCATGACTTTCTCTTGTCGCTCAATAGCCTGATTCAGACGTATCACTGCCTTTTCCATATCCTTCATAAGGAATGGATCGTGAAGGTCTGCGAGTCGAGGACGGAAAAAAGCTTTAGCTTCTTCGTATGTCCTGATATCTCTTTGCACCAGCAAATTAGCAATAGACATATCAACACTCAGCTTTGCCGACAAGTGCTTTACATCATTTATATCTCCCGGTTTCTTTAAATTCCAGACCTTTTCTATCATCTTTTTAATGCATGCACTTATGGTTCAAAGATAACAAAACCGCCCCCAACTAAAAACAATTTTAAATAAGCAAGAGAAAATTTTTGAAATCATTTTCCTAACATACTTTTATACAGTACTATATGAAAATTATTTATTTAAAATATTTTTAAAATAAAATCCATGCGTTAGCCTTTTCCCCAATTATCCGGTTCCGAAGTGAAAAAGGCAAACTTTTTTAGTAAAGCTATGTGTATGTATTTTACCCTTTTCAGAACTTCTATATATGGATTTCCAATACAAATAAAATACCAACCACATTCGTACCAAATACTGGTTTTCTCCCATTATAAAGGGAGAAAACCCTGTTATAATGGGAGAAAACCAGTATTTGGTACGAATGTGGTTGATATTTGATGAGCAGACAACAGAAAGTAACCTAAACTTAAATTGGCACACACTTTTCAAGTAAGCGATTCATTTAATTCATTTCTTTTTATCTTTGCACAAATTTTTCTAAAAACCTTTATATCATGAGCATTCGGGAATTAAGTGAACAGGAGATTATACGTCGTGAATCATTGAATAAGCTACGCGAAATGGGTATTGACCCATATCCTGCCAACGAATATAAAATCACAAATAACTGTAAAGAATTAAAAGAGAATTATAATCCGGAATTAAACAACTTTCAGGATATTTCTGTAGCAGGCCGCCTGATGAGCAGGCGAATCATGGGAAAGGCTTCGTTTGCTGAAATTCAGGATGAATCGGGCCGTATTCAAGTTTACCTGAATCGTGATGAAATTTGTCCTGATGAAGATAAAACCTTATATAATGACGTTTTTAAAAGACTGCTCGATATTGGTGACATAGTTGGAGTTAAGGGTTTTGTTTTCAATACACAAATGGGAGAAACCTCTATTCATGTTAAGGAACTTACTCTTCTAAGCAAATCGATAAGGCCGCTGCCGGTAGTTAAAGAAAAAGACGGACAAACATTTGATGCATTTACTGATGCAGAAATGAGATACAGGCAAAGATATGTTGACCTGATTGTCAATCCACAGGTACGTGAGCATTTTAAAAACAGGACCAAGGTTATTAACACCATGAGGGAAATGTTTAATGAAAGAGGATACCTTGAAGTGGAAACTCCAATTCTTCAGCCTATTCCGGGTGGAGCAGCTGCCAGGCCTTTTATTACTCATCACAATGCACTTGACATTCCTCTTTATTTAAGAATTGCCAATGAGCTTTATCTTAAGAGATTAATAGTCGGAGGTTATGAAGGTGTTTATGAATTTGCCAAAGACTTCAGAAATGAAGGAATGGACAGAACTCATAATCCGGAATTCACTGTTATGGAGATTTATGTTGCTTATAAAGACTATAACTGGATGATGGACTTCACTGAAGAAATGATTGAAAAAGTTGCCCTGAAGTTACATGGCACTTCAAAAATAAAAGTAGGTGAAAACGAAATTGATTTCAAGAGGCCATTCAAAAGGATAACTATGCTTGATTCAATAAAAGAACATACCGGCTTTGACATCAACGGGATGGATGAAAAGCAACTCAGGGAAGTGTGCAAAAAGCTTGACATTGATGTTGATGAAAGCATGGGTAAAGGGAAGATCATTGATGAAATATTCGGAGAAAAATGTGAAGGACATTATATTCAGCCAACTTTTATAACTGACTATCCTAAGGAAATGTCACCTCTTTGCAAGAAACACAGGAATAATCCCGATCTCACTGAAAGGTTTGAGCTCATGGTGAATGGCAAGGAACTTTGTAACGCATACTCAGAGTTGAACGATCCTATTGATCAGCTTGAACGCTTCCAGGAACAGCTTAAACTTTCAGAAAAGGGAGACGATGAAGCAATGTTTATTGACCTTGATTTTGTAAGGGCCCTTGAATATGGTATGCCTCCTACTTCAGGTATGGGAATTGGAATTGACAGGTTGGTAATGTTTATGACCAATCAGCAGTCGATTCAGGATGTACTGTTCTTTCCACAGATGAAACCTGAAAAAGTTGTTAAAGTTGATGGTCCGGATAAATTTATCAAAGCAGGCATTCCGGAAGAATGGATTGAACCTTTGAACAAGCTGGGATATAAAACTTTAGCTAAGCTTAAAGAGTTAGATAAACCGGGCAAGCTTCATCAGGAACTTTGCGGATATAATAAGAAAAACAAACTAGATATTT
>CAYUEI010000063.1:0-13320 GCA_964443445.1 uncultured Prolixibacteraceae bacterium
CGGATGAATCGGCAGAAGGATTTTGGTTTCCTCTTGATAATGCAGCCAAGATATACCCTGCTATTACTAATGATGAACTTACTTCAGTATTCAGAATTTCAGTAATCTTTAAAAAAGAAATTGATATTGAAAATCTGAAAAAGGCAGTCGTTCGTATAGATAGGCGATTCCCATATTATAACGTAAAGCTGAAGAAAGGTTTTTTCTGGTATTACTTTGAATCGGCCAACTTTCAGACTCCTGTAATAATAGATGATAAAGCACCATGTCGTGGTTTTGATTTGAGAGGGTGCCTCCATAGGGTACTTTATAGTAAAAATAAACTCAGCGTTGAATTTTCGCATATGCTATGCGACGGATCGGGAGCTTTTGAATATCTGAAAACATTGCTGGCAGTTTATTTTGACAACGCAGGAGTAAAAGTACCTGAATCATTCAGCTATCTCAAACCGGAAAGCAAACCAAAACCTGAAGAAACTGAAGATGCATACAATCGTCATTTTCAGGAGGACATACCAAAGATTGTAAGGCGTCCCAAAGCATTTCATCTTCCTTTCCCCATTAAAAGAATACATCATTTCGATACTCTTTACCTTGTTATTCCAATAAAAGAAATAAAAGCAAAAGCAAAAGAAAAGGGTGTTAATATTACTATATATCTTACAGCTGTTTATTTTCATGTCCTTCAGGAAATATTTGAAAATCAAAGCAAGTCGCAAAAGAGAGTACTAAGTAAAAAGCTAAGTATAGAAGTTCCTATAAACCTGCGAAATTTATACAAGACCTCTACTTTAAGAAATTTCACATTGTTTGTCATGCCTGACATAGATCTCAGGCTTGGTCATTATACATTCGACCAGATATTGAAATCGGTATATCATCAGATGCAATTGGAAACAGATGAAAAGCTGATAAATAAAATACTTGCATTACATGTTGGAAGCGAAAGAAAACTATACATCCGAGGAATTCCCCTTTTTATTAAGAGTTTTGTTCTGAGGGCAACATATTTTGCAATGGGCAGCAGTCAGTACAGCGGAGTATTAACAAATATGGGAGCAATAACCTTTCCTGAGGAATTGTGCAATGAAATAGATTATTTGTCAGTATCCCCTCCTCCACCTGATAAGATAGTTAAAGTGTGTTGCGGTATCATAGGGTCAAACGATAAGCTGGCTATTTGTTTCGGGAATATTTCAAAGTCAAAGGAATTAGAACAGAGATTCGTAAAATTTCTCACGGAACAAGGCATTAGTGTTAAAATAACAAAATAATTCAGCTATGAATGTCTGTAACAACTGTAAAGTAGAACTTGATGATGATATAAAAGTTTGTCCCCTTTGTGGCAAGAAAACCAATTTACCTGTTAAGGAAGAGACTGTTAACGATACTTCAGAATTTGAATTAAATAATTTTAACTTCAACGAGTTAACAGAAAAACAGAAAGGGAAGCTATTCTTTGAAATATCCATATTGATACTTTGCTCATTGGTAGTGGTTCCTCTAATAATTGATGTCATATTAAACAGCAGAATTACCTGGTCAAAATATACTATTGCATCAGGACTTGCAGTTTTTGCTAACGTAATAATGATATCCTTATATTTCAAAAGGACTTTTTTAGTATTGGCTGGCAGCTTTGTCAGCACATCTTTATTATTGCTGGCAATAGACCTTTTCAATCATAACGTAGGATGGGGATTAAAGTTAGGGTTCCCGATAATACTTTTCATCCATGCAATAATATTTTTCCTTCTGCTGATAGTTAAAAAGCAAAAACAAAAAGGCATTAATCTCTTAGCATACATACTTTTAGCTGCCGGAATGTTATGTATATGTATCGAAACAATTATTGATTTACATTTAATTAACTCATTGAATCTTCAATGGAGTCTGATATGTTTCGCAGCGACATTACCTGTTTCAGCTTTATTCTTTTATATCCATTATAAATTGAAGAGGGTCACTGATCTTAAAAGGTTCTTTCATATTTAGTTTTTAAAATACTATCATTTTTGTAAACATACCTTTCAAAAGGATTGCAGTTCAAAAAAACATTTTTTTTAAAATAGTAGTAATAAAAATGAAAAATTCAAGACGCGATTTTATAAAGAAAGCAGGGTTGGCAGGAGCAGTAGCAATAACTATTCCCGGAATTGTAAGTGCTTCTGAAAAAAAGAAAACAACGAAAAGAAAACAAGGGAAATCAGGCTTAAGGATATTATTTCAGGGAGATTCAATTACTGACGGCAACAGAACAAGGGACAACGACTGGAATCATATAATGGGACATGGCTACGCTTATCTGACAGCAAGCAGGCTATGGTTTGATAATCCGGATAAGAACTACATGTTTCTGAACAGAGGTATCAGCGGAAATAGAATCAGGGATCTTGAAAAACGATGGAAAGAAGATACATTGGATTTAAAACCTGATATACTCAGCATTCTTGCAGGTGTAAATGACGTTCATGCTATAGTTGGTAAGAATGATCCGGAAAGTACAGAAAAATTTGAAGAAAGATACAGAAAACTGATTGCCTCAACAAAAGAAGCATTACCTGATACAAGGATTGTCATTTGCGAGCCATTTATCTGGCCGTTAAGCTGGGTTAAAGATGAATTCGATATCTGGGAAAGAGAAATGAAAAAATGTCAGAAAACAGTAAAAAAACTTGCTGAAGAATTCAATACTACATTTTTAGAGTTACAGGAGCCATTTAACAAGGCTTGTAAAAAAGCACCTATGGAATACTGGATATGGGATGGCATCCACCCTATGCCAGCCGGGCATGAGCTTATCGCAAGAGAATGGATCAGAAAAACTGAACATTTATTTTAAAAATAAAATGCCCTTCCCCATTCAATCAAATTTTAGCTAAAGGAAAAATTGCTTGCCCCTGCAAATATAGGGATTTCATGTCTTCACGGATGCAATAGATTCAGTTTCCAGAATCTGGCTAAGGGTCTGGAAGAGATATACCAAGTGGAAAAAAAGTTAAAGAGGTCTTATACTAACCATATCGCCCTTTTCAATAGTTTTTACGCCAATTGGAATTTCCATTAGCGCATTAGCTCTCGAAATTGCATGAATATGACCTGAGCTGTTATATGGAATCAGTTTAGCCTTACCTGTATCAGAAATAAGTACAGGTAAAAATTCAAGACGATCAGAATTTTCCCTTTCAAAATCATCTATAAAAATGACTCTGTATTTTTTCAATTCCTCATAATGCCCCATTAAGTTGTACAACAATGTTTTACCAAGTAATTCCATTTGTACAAACGAAGCAACCGGGCTTCCCGGGAAACCAAGAATATATTTATTGCCCCGGACTGCAAAGATTGTATGACGACCGGGTTTAATATCAATTGAAGTAATACAAATCTCAAATCCCATTTCCAAAACAGTTTGAGGAATGAGGTCATAATCGCCAATAGAAACACCGCCTGAAATAAAAACAACATCGTTTGATTCAAGAGCTTTTTCAATGCTTTTCTGAATAAGTTCCTTTTTATCAGGAACAATACCCATATATGAAGCATTTAAACCCATACCCGAAAGCTGGGCAATCATTTGTAGTCCGTTAATATTTCTTATTTGTCCCCCAACAGGAATATGGTCATGTTCAATAAGTTCAGTACCAGTTGAGATAACTGCAACACCCGGCATGGAGTATACTTTTATTTTATCTTTACCCACGCTTGCCAAAACGGCAATATCCTGAGGACGAATAAGAGTTCCTTTTTTAAGAACAGTATCTCCCTTTTTCACATCTTCACCAACCAAACAAACATTTGAATCAGTATAATCGGAAGTAAAAAGTATTGAACCATCGGGTTGAGTTTCATTTTTTTCAAGAATAATGACTGTATCAGCACCCTGAGGAACAGGGGCTCCTGTCATAATCCTGGCACATTCACCTTCTCCAATAATAAAAGAAGACACTTTACCTGCAGGAATTTCATCAATTACTTTAAAAGGACCCGGCAGATCAATTCTGCGGCAAGCAAAACCATCCAACTTAGCCTTAATGAAAGGAGGAATATTGATATCTGAAAAAATATCTTCAGCAAGTGTTCTATTCAAAGATTCAGATACTGAAATCAATTCTGTTCCTATTGGTTTGGATTGGGTACGGATTATTTTAATTGCATGATGTAACTGTGTCATATTCTTTGCATTAAAATTAAAAAAAAAGAATTACTCATTAACGTGTCAGAATGTGAAAATACACAAAAAAAATTATCAGCAGCCACCTGACGCTTTCTTTTTCTTTTCTTTTTTCTGAACAGGTAATGCAGGCTTTTGTGTTTCATCCGAAACATTAGCTGAAGACACAGATTCTCCTCCTAATGCACGACTTGCTCCCATACGAAAATCATATTTTGCAAATTCATCATCAGGCATCGTCTGCGAAGGAACCTCAGGATTAAGAATTGTTTCAGCCCAATAATTCAATCCGCCCATCAGTACATAATTATTCAAATAGCCTAATTGTCGTGTAATCATCCAGGCTTCATTCGATTGAGTATTGCCATTTGAATAAAAAACATTCATCTTAATATCTTGATTCAATATTTCTACCCATTCATCGGAGAGAAGATCTGATATTGGAATATTGATTGCATCCGGTAAATGGAATTTATTAAATTCATCAGAGCTTCTGACGTCTATCAATCTCAAAGAAGGGTCTTTCTGAACAATCATATCTGCAATCTGATCAGCACTAACAAATTGGATACCTTCTTTAACTTCTTTAAGAAGTTGCTCAGCAGTAAGTTCAAACTGTTTGGTTGTATTAGCAGGAACTGCAGCAATTATGGCTGCCAGTGGTATAAATATCGTTGCAAGGATTACTCGTACTTTCATATTTAAAGATTTAATCGTTAATATTCTTCACGGGGAAATCTTTTTTCAGCCCAATCAGCTACCCAGAACATGGCAAAAGCAATAACTACCAGTAAAAGTGCAAATACACCTTTCGAAACGCCCAGAATCTGATCCATGGTAAGGTCACCTTTATAATTGGCCATGTAAATATTTTCCCAAAGCGAAAATCCTTCAGTAAAAATAAGAACACCAATGAATAAACCAATTATAAAAGAAAGAGCATCAAGTTTTCCGATTGAAACAGCACAAAAAGCTGTACCCGGGCAAAATCCTCCTGTAATAAAACCTAAGCCCATAACAATACCTCCAGTGATAGCTGAGGTCATATAGGTAGGATGAATATATATCGCACTCAGGTCAATCCATTTAAAAAGACTGAAGAAAAGTAGTCCTAACATTGCAGTCAGAGCTGCAGTAAAAAAAACTTTCAGAACTGTGGTATCGTAACCATAAAACATCCCTGCAAGTTTTCTGGAAGAAGAGAACCCGCTTATCTCGAGAACAAAACCAAAGCCAATGCCAATGATAAAAGCTAGCAACAGGTTTGTAGATTGAGAAATGTGATCAAAAACAACTAATGGTCCCATATTTATATCCTCCCTTAAATCCAGTTTTTTCTAAAAAAGTAAGCAAAAGCAAAGGCAGTTCCAAAAATAGCAGCCATTGTCACAAAACCACCAACGGATAATTCTGCCATTCCGGTAAGGGCTGCACCACTGGTACACCCTCTTGCTAGTTGAGCCCCGAATCCAAACAAAACACCACCAATCAGTGCAAATACCAATCTCCTTTTACTTGAGATTTTAGGACTATGCTCAACCTTAAACTTAAGTCGGCCCGATAATAAACCCGATAGAAATCCTCCAACAAGAACTCCAATCATCTCCAATACTAGCCAGTTTTTCAAGGGTCCCCCTTCATTGCTTACTTTTGACTTTACATAGTAAGGGGCAGTCTCCGCATAAGAAGGTGCTATAGTTTCTACTCCGGCCATCGTTACACTTTTAATAGCTCCGCTGGCTCCTAATCCTCTGCCGGAAATAAAAAAAGCAGCCAGTAACACTAACCCTAAAAACACACCTCCCAAATATGGGTTGAGATATTTTTTAATCTTATTAGTTTTGTCCATTATTTCAATATATTAGTAATATTATTTTCAATAAAGCCATCTGCTTAACTGACCAGCATGAAGCATTATAAACCTCAGAATTAAACCCCCCGAAAGAACCAATATCGGAGCAACTATATACGGAACTTTATATTTTCTTAATTCTAAAACTTCAAGTAAAGCCGGAATAACCAGTCCTAAACCAACAACAAATATCCAGAATGGAGCAGTAAATTCCCCTCCCAGAAAAAGTCGTGAAGCTTCAATCTGAACCTGAGTACTTGCCCTGAACCCCATTAGCATATGCACTATCAGAAATAATTCTACTGCAATAAGAATAATGTCAATCTTTGCAAAAACCAGTCGTTCGGTATGAGATTTCGATAGAAGAACAATAGTTGCAGCACCGGTAGAAAGACCGGAAGTAAGAAATAAGGGTCCCAAAATTGAAGTGTTCCATAAAGGCCGGGCGTTAAATGCCGATAAAAGAATTCCGGTATATATCCCAAGGATAACTGAAGATATAACCATCATCCAGGCTAAAACCATTTTATATTTATTGAAGAAAGATTCAATATCAAACAGAATTTTAAACTTCCAGTCCCAAGCCGGAAAAACAGATTTGATATGAAGGGCTGCCCAGACTATTGAAAGAGGAGTGACCAGCATTAACACCCATGCTCCCCAGCTCATTGGAGATTCAAATTTGATGGTTGTATAAAGCTGCCAGAAAAACAGTTTATGCTTAAGATCGAGAAACAAGCAAAAGAGTCCGAATGCAAGTAGAAAAGGAACAATAACAGGAGCAATCTTAACAGCAGTTTTGTATTCATTTTCTTTTTTCAAAATAAAATACAAGCCGGCGAAAAAAAGTATTCCTGCAGCTAATCCACCAAGAAACAAATAACTTGGAATTTGCCATTCCCATATTTCAAGGTGAGGATCAATTAAGAAATTATTTCTGCCACTGACTATTATCTCTTCACGCATATCTGTCTATGTTAAAAATATTATCAAATTAAAAAATACAGATGAGGTATTGTTCCCGCTTCCGGTATTAGAGTTTTATGTTTTCTTTTACTTAAAACCTTGCTGACATCAGAGTTTGGATCATCAAGGTCGCCGAAGTACATACATTTTGTTGGGCAAACTTCTACGCAAGCCGGTTTTAAACCATCTTTAATCCTATGGTCACAGAAAGTACACTTATCGACATAACCCTTTGGATGAAAATACCTTGCATCATAAGGGCAGGAAGCAATACATGCCCCACAACCAATACATTTAACCGGTTTAACCTTTACAATTCCTCCATCTTCAACATAGCTTGCACCTGTAGGACAACACCTTACGCAAGGGGCATTTTCACAATGATTACATCTTTCTGAACGATTTTCAAGTTCAAGCTGAGGGTATGTACCATCAGTAACTTCAACAACCCAGTCACGACAATAACCAATAGGAACATTATTCTCTGTCTGACAAGCAACTACGCAGTCGCTACAGCCCACACATTTCTTAGTATCAACAGCCATTGCGTATCTCATAATCAACTTTGTTTGCCGTTAAACCTGAAAGTAACAAAATTACCCCTCATACCTGTTCCTCCCATAATCGGGTCAATATGAACCTTTGTTATTAGTTCTGAATCGTTGGCACCTCTGCCGTAAGCTTTTGATAATTTTTTATCTGAATGTCCAAACCCATGAACCATATATATTGAATCCCATCTGATTCTTTCCGTTATCCTGGCTTTAATTGGAAATTCTGAAACTACGCCATCCTGATTTTCCAGCCAGATATACTGATCATTGGAAATTCCCCATTCCTTAGCTACTTTTGGATTAATCCAGCAAGTATTTTCATCCATAAGATCAGTTAAGTTCGGATTATTGGCAGTCCTGCTGAAAGTGTGCATTGGAGCCCTTCCATAGATAAGCCGGTAGAATCCCGAAGCCGGTTCTTCATGATGGGTATATTTTGGAATGGGGTCAAAACCTGCATCAGCAAAAGCAGTCGAATAAAGTTCTATTTTACCTGAATTAGTGAAAAATTCAATTTCCTCTCCATTTTTAAAATACAGGTCGTCGTTTTCTCTTTTGAAAACCTTAACCCCTATGCGTTGCATTTCTTCCAGAGAAGTCCCCAGCTGTTTAAATTCCCAATCCAGTTCTTCTTCCTGTGAATCAAATGGAAAATAATCTGACAGTCCAAGTCTTTTCCCAATCTCTTTAGCCATCCACCATGCCGGCTTAGAATTGTACTTTGGTTCAACAGCCGGCATTCTGAGAGCAATAGAACCTTCCCGCCCCTGAAGCGATCTTATTGAATCATATCTCTCAAGGTAAGTACATTCAGGAAGTACAACGTCAGCATATCCTGTTATTTCCATTGGCATAGTATCAACCACAACCATAAGGTCAAGGTTATTTATAGCTTCAAGAGTTTTATTCTTCTCCGGAAGGGTCAATATCAAATTAGTTCCGTTTACAATCCACGCCCTGATATTACAACTCATGTTAGGCATTGGAATTGTAGCATCGCATACACCGTTGGCCAGAGCAAGGTCAGCCAGCTCATACTTGCCTCCCATAGCATCACGCCAGGTTCTGGAAGGTTTTGGATATGCAGGTGTTTTATAATGAACAAGTTCCTTTTGCTCATTTCTGAAAAAGCCTCCTCTCCTGCCCCAGCTTCCCAATAATGCATTGAGAATAGCAATAGCCCTCATCCGTTGAGTATCATCGCCATACCAGGTCACATGCCTTCCCGGATGAATTATAACAGCCGGCGAAGCATCGTGCATTTCCTTAACAGTTTTGTAAATCAAATCAGGATGAATGGTAGTAATTCCATAAGCCCATTCAGCAGTATAATTTTTTACTTCTTCCTTAAGAAGGTCAAAGCCAAATGTATATTTCTCAACATAATCCTTGTCATACCATTCATTTTGAATTATGATATTAATCCATGTCAAAAGTAAAGCAAGGTCAGTAGCCGGCTTAATAGGCAACCAGAATTTAGATTTACTGGCAGCAGTCGAAAACCTTGGATCAACAGTTATTATTGTAGCCCCTTTGTCGATAGCATCACTCATTTCCTGAACCTGCCCGTTGTGCATGTTTTCTCCAAGATGAGATCCAATTAAAACAAGGCATTTAGTGTCTCTTATATCAGTATTTTCAGGAGAATCAAGACCTTCACCGAAAGTAGCAATAAAACCCACTTCCCTTGGCCCCCTGCATTGTGCGTAAGAAGGAGCGGCAATATTATTGGAACCGAAAGCCTTCAACATATTCCCAAAATATGTTCCACCCGAACCATGAGTAAAAAGGGCAGTACATTCCGGTCCATGTTCAGCTTTAATCTTAAGCATTTTTTCGGCTATGAAATCAAAAGCCTTCTCCCAGCTCACCTCTTCAAATGTTTGTTTTCCGTCTCTCTCAACCCGAAGCAATGGAGTCTTCAATCTGTCTTGATCGTAATACATTCCAATTCCGCCTGTTCCCCTTGGACACAAACGTCCGTTACAAGCTGGATCTATATCATTTCCAACTACTTTCTGAATATCACCTTTTTCGTTCTTATGAACCCATCCTGCACATTTCCAAAAGCAAACTTCACAATATGTCGGAGTGATTTTAAAATCGGAAGGTAATTTGAATACCGTACCGGTCAAAGATTTCGCAACCCTGGGGCCGGCTATCAGCATTCCCCCTGCTACAAGTGTTGAAATTTTTATAAAATCCCTTCTGCTAGTCATTTATCTCAATTTATATAAAAACAGAAATAGAAAGTAATTCTTAAAATATCTGCTATTTTTATCTTCTTTAAAACAGTATATTTGTTACCAACCTCATCAAATGTAAAAAAATGAGGCATTTAAGCTCTTTATATCCTTATGATATTTATCACTTACTGATATATATCAAGTTAAGAAATTTTTAAACAAAAGGGTATGATTTTTAGGGATTTTAAATTTGATATCCATTAGTAACTATAAAACAGACCAAAAGATAATTATGAATATAAATCAGAATTCATGCAGCTGCTTGAATTGCGAGTTGAAAAGTATTTTCTTTGATAACATAGAAGCAGATAAGTTAGACCTGTTTTGTACAACAAAGATTGAAAAAAATTACAAGAAGGGAGAAGCTATTGTCCGGGAAGGTGAACTTATCAAAGATTTTATCTATTTAAAAAACGGGCTTGTTAAACTTACAAGAAATATTTCTGACAACGGTGAACAGATACTAAGTTTTGCCAAACCATTTGATTTTGTGAGCTTATTAAGTGTCTTTTCATCAGAAAAATACCATTATTCAGTAATAGCACTTGAAGACACCTCTATTTGCGTTTTAAATCTATGCGACATTATTAATTCAATTTCAAAAAACGGAAAATTCGCTTTAAGCATTATGCAAAAAATAAGCGATGCCACTGATAAAATATTGATTGACAATCTTGAAATAAAAAGAAAACACTTAAGAGGAAGGGTTGCCCATGTGCTTATTTACTTTTCAGATCTGGTATTTGAAAAGAAAACCTTTGAGTTGCCTGTCTCCAGAAAAGAAATAGCCGATTATATTGGAATGACAGCTGAAAATGTCATCCGGACGCTTTCAGAGTTTAAAAAAGACGGTATAATCAGAACCTTCGGGAAAGACATTGACATCCTTGATTATGAAAGATTGTTAGCCATTTCACTTCATGGCTGAAACATTTCTGTCAATCATTCAACTCACCGGGTGTATTGATACTTCTAAATTCAGTAAATTCCTCTTCAAAATGAACAAACTTCCTTGTAGAATTCATTATTAAAGTGTGCATCGAATAATCACCTGTCGCAATTTGCTTTTCAATCTTAGAGATTAGCGATCTTGAATAAATCGCACATAACGGCTCAATTTTATCTTCAGTTTTAGGAACTATACACTCAGTAGTGTCAATCCCCTCCAAAAGTAATTTAATCGTCTCAGAAGTCACGAAAGGCATGTCACAGGCAAGAACAAATAAATACTCCTTACTCATCTTTCTCAACAATGACAATAAACCACCTAAAGGGCCACAATCAGGAACAACATCCTTTACCAAAGGAAATTTGAACTGATGATAGGCAATATTGTTTGAACTGATAAGAAATTCTGAACAAAAGGGTTTTAAAGTCTCAATAGAATAAAGTATCAAACTTTTCCCTTTAAAAGTTTGCAATCCTTTTTCAGTTCCCATCCTGGAGCTTTTCCCCCCCGCAAGAATTCCTCCGCAAATAATTTCTTTCTTTTGCTTCATCCTTTTTTTAAATATTCTCCTTTAAACGTTTAATTCTGTCGTACGATTCTTTAATCCTTTCCTTGCTTATCTTCCCCTCATCTATTAGCTTTTTAATAATTTCAATCCCTTTTGGGACAATTTCACTGTCGTATGTTTTAACATTGTTGGAGAATAATAAAATATCGCAACCTGCTGAAATTGTTTTTTCAATAGCTTCTTCAAGACCATAAATTTCGGAAATAGCCCCCATATCCATTGCATCAGTAACAACAACTCCCTTATATTTAAGTTCTCCCCGAAGAATATTTGTAATAACATTTTTTGACATTGTAGCCGGAAACACAGAATCAAGGTTTCGGTTGAAGACATGGGATGTCATTATCATGTTACACTTATCATCGGTAATCAGTTGCCTGTAGGGCTCCAGCTCAATACTGCTCCATGTTTCACTAACATCAGTAAATCCAAGGTGCGAATCATTGAGCGCACTGCCATGACCGGGAAAATGCTTACAACAGCTGATAATATTCGATTTCTTGTGTTCATCGATGAAAATCTCTGCATGAAAAACCACTGTTTCGGGATCAGCAGAAAAACTTCTTTCCAAAGCACCAATAGCGGGGCTTTCAGGATTTACATTAAGATCGACAACCGGGGAAAAATTTACATTAATGCCCATTTCTTTCAAGGTTGAAGAAATTACTGAAGCATAAAATCGGGTGGAATCTTCATTATTCAAATCTCCAAGATACTGAGCAGTAACCGTAGCCGGAAACCCGTAACTTGTTTTAAGCCTGCACACATTTCCCCCCTCCTGATCGATAGCAACCAATAACTTCACTTCGCTATAAGATTTCAAATCTTCTACCAGCTTCTTTAACTGTTCTCCTGAAACAATATTTCTTGGTCGTGATTGTGACGGGCCGTCTTTTTCAAACAGAATAACTCCCCCGATCTTATAATCCTGAATATCTCTTACAATATGGTTATCTGCTGAAAGTTCAGTCCCACGAAATCCAACTAAAAACATTTGAGCAATCTGCTCTTCCAAAGAAGGGATTTCATCAATATCTTTATCACAACTGTAAAGAAGCAATGATAAAGCCGGAATAATTAATAAATACTTTAGAAATCGTTTCATTGACATTTAATGTTTCAATATAAATCTTTTTGTAAATAAACAAAATTTTTGATTTCTTTTTAATTTCGTGCCAATATTTAAAATAAATATGATTTCAGAGAAAGATATTTTACAGCGCGCAGAATTATTGCTTGGAGAAGAAGTAATACAAAAAATCGGAACAACGAAAATTATACTTTTCGGAGTAGGAGGAGTTGGCAGCTGGTGTGCTGAAAGCCTTATCAGAACAGGTATCAGGCATTTAACGATTGTTGATTCTGACAATATATGTCCAAGTAATATCAACAGGCAACTACATGCAACGAGCAAAACAGTAAACATGTCAAAGGTTGAAGTGATGAAACAAAGGCTGATTGAAATAAATCCTCAAGCAGAAATAACGGCGTTACAGAAAATTTACAATAGCGAAACAGCAGAAAGCTTTGAATTAAATAAATATGATTATATAATTGATGCAATAGATACCCTTTCAAACAAGATTGATCTGATAAGGAAAGCAACACGAACAAATGCTGAATTTTTCTCATCAATGGGTGCAGGTTTAAGGATAGATCCAACGAGAATCAGGGTTGCTGAATTCTGGAAAGTAAAAGGATGCCCCTTAGGCCATATTGTAAGGAAAAAGATGAGAAAAGGTGATTTGCCTGCAAAGAAATTCATGTGTGTTTATAGTGAGGAACTGCTTGAAAATAAAGGTGGTGAAAAAGAAAAAAATGATAACCGGGAAGATCAAACAAATGGGAAAGCTCCTTTCATCAATGGAACTTTAGCGCATATAACTGCTATCTTTGGATTTACCTTAGCCGGATTAGTAATACAGGACATAAATACAAAAGCCTGCCAGGTCTTGCCATAAAAAATAATTACTTTTCGGATAGCCACAACCTTCCTACCAAATAGGTACCA
>CAYUEI010000064.1:0-13269 GCA_964443445.1 uncultured Prolixibacteraceae bacterium
AATAACATTTAATTCTTCCTGATATTTATTGAATTCTTCAGATTGGAATTCGGAATAGTTCATTTGTTTAAGCTGGTTTATAAGTCTTTTAAAATAACTGTCAACTTCAGTGAACGAATCAAATTTGAAGTTGGTCCTGCATATTTCCATTACTTTTCCAAGCATAAATTCCTGCCTTTCAAGGGGTGTCAGCATGTCGATTTTGTCAAAAGCGTCTTGTTGTAAAATTACAAAGTCAATAACTTCTGATTTCCAGAATTTAACATGATAATCAACGGGGACTCCATCGTCACCAAGAATGTTAATTTGTTCACTTACTTCCTGACCGCGGAGCAAGATTGTTTTTGCTTCATTAACCTTATCTATCCAATTATTACCAATACGTTTAGCAATATATTCAATGAATTCAGGATACTCCAGATATTTTGAATAAGAGTCTATCGGATTTATGGCAGGATATCTTTTACCATCGGCACGACTTTGCTGGAGAGCATAAAAACAACGTGCAACTTTTTTGGTTGATTCAGTCACCGGTTCTTTAAGATTACCACCGGCAGGAGAAACTGTTCCAATAAAAGTGACAGAACCTGTTTTCCCATTATTAAGATAAACAAATCCTGCTCTTGCATAAAAGTTGGCTATAATGGCAGAAAGGTCCATCGGGAAAGCATCCTGACCCGGAAGCTCTTCCAGACGATTGGACATCTCTCTTAAAGCTTGTGCCCATCTGGAAGTAGAGTCGGCCATCATTAATACTTTCAGCCCCATCGAACGATAGTACTCCGAAAGAGTCATTGCTGTATAAACAGATGCTTCGCGGGCAGCAACAGGCATGTTTGATGTGTTAGCTATAATGATTGTTCTTTCCATAAGCTTTCTCCCTGTATGCGGATCTTCAAGCTCAGGAAATTCAGTGAATATTTCAACAACTTCATTTGCACGTTCTCCACAAGCCGCAATAACGACAATGTCTGCTTCCGCTTGTTTTGATATAGCGTGTTGTAATACCGTCTTCCCTGTTCCAAAAGGACCTGGAATAAAACCAGTACCTCCTTCAACGATAGGATTTATTGTGTCGATTGTTCTCACACCGGTTTCAAGCAGTTTAAAAGGCCTTGGTTTCTCCCTGAATGCCTTTATAGGCTTTTTTACAGGCCATTTCTGAACCATTGTAACGTTTATATCTTTTCCGTCATTATCTATTAAAATGGCGACAGTATCATCAATTTTATATTTGCCTTCACTCGAAACAGATTTTACTTTATACTTACCTTCGAAAATGAAAGGAACCATAATCTTGTGGGGTTGGCCATTTTCGTCAACCTGACCAAGCCAAGAGCCGGCTTCAACTTCATCACCAGGATTAGCCAATGGTTTAAAATCCCATAATTTATCACTGTAAAGAGGATATGTGTATTCTCCTCGTTTCAGGAATACACCTTCCATCTTATCCAGATCATTTTGCAATCCGTCATAGTTTCGCGAAAGTATACCCGGACCAAGTGTTACTTCAAGCATGTGTCCTGCAAACCGGACATCATCTCCTACTTTAACACCACGGGTACTCTCAAATACTTGTACATATGCATTTTGGCCAATTACTTTAATTATTTCTGCCATCAATTCAACTCCATTGGTGTTTAGAAAGCATATTTCATTTTGTGAAACAGGTCCAAATGTTTCTACAATAACCAGGTTGGATATAATTCCTTTTACTTTACCTATAGTAGACATATCTGTATTTTTATTTTTTTACTTAATTCTCTTCAATGTGAATTCATTTGGAAATTCAAATGAACGTTGCAATTTACCTATCATTTCTATGAAAATATCACCGCCTGAAGCTTTAGCTAAGGTCACCCACCTTTGCAACATTTCAACTTTTATTAGATAAATGAATAAATATTCCATATCAAAAAAATGAAAGAATCCCTTGTCTTCAAGCCATTTCCATTTTAATAGCTCTATTTTTCTTTCTCTTTCATAGAAATCAGGTTCTTCAGCTATCCTTACCATTTCATCTATTTCCGGAAGTATTGTTGAAATGCCAAAATCTTTTGCATTACTGTTTCTAATAGAATCAATTATTTCAGAATGACCAATTATTGCTTTATGCCTGTCTATTCCATATTTTAAGCAATTGGCAGCAACTAAAACATTCGTAAGAATGAGATTAAATTCAAACCAGGAAGCAATAAATTCGTTTTTACATTTAACTGCAAAATCATAATAAATCGATGTCAATTGATCCTCCCAGTTTAGTTCAGGGAAAATAGGTTCTTCAGAGATGAAGGATGTGATAAAATGTTTTAAATAACCATATAGCTTCTTACTTATGTCAGCTTCTTGTTTTTTATAATTGGTAATAAATTCTGCAATTTCTTCTTTAGATATTGTTCCTCTCTCATCAGTTTCAGCTTCAATATCTGAAAGTAGATTTAAGACATTGCGATTGTCATATTGCATAAAGAAATAGTTTATCATAGCCATATCTGAAGCAGACAAACTTTTAACTAATTCTTCTTTAAGTTCAATCAGAGTATGTTTTAATTTCTGACCGTCGGTTTGTAATTCAGGCAATCCGGCGACCAGGTAATAATAGTTTCCCATAGGTCTTATTTTTGACCGTACAATAGTTCAACCACCTTCGGTCTTATAAATTCTTTGAAGAAATTCATGAAATCATCTTGAGTGAAGCTTACTTTATAGCTTCCATCAGCAGGGCCAACCTGAAATCCTACTTTTATATTATTAGCAGATGTAATAGTTATACCTTTGTCAAGTTGTTGTTTGGCCAAGGAAGCAAAGAAATCTTCAATACTTTTTTTATCTTTTTCTGAAACAGCAATGAGCAAATCTTGTTTTGCCGACCAATTTTGGACTGCAGAAAGAATTAACTGTTGAATGTATTTAATGTCATCTGTTGCCGGCTTGACTGTATTTTCTACTGTCTTTCCACTGATTAAGTTAACAACTTCCTGTTGCAGCGCGCTTACCAACTGCCCTGATGCTAACTGTAATTCAGAACGAGTGGTTTTTGATAGCTCTTCTGATTTCTTTTCTGAACCGATAATTATGGCCTCAGCTTCAGCTTTTGCTTTTTCAATAATCTCTTTTGCTTGGGAATGGGCATTTGCTATAATTTTTTCAGCTTCGTTATTGCCCTTTACTACTCCTTCCTGGTAGAGTTTTTCTGTAAGTTCCTGTAATTTTTGATCCATAATAAGAATGGTAAAGTAGGTTTAGCTGTTGAATTTGCGAATTATATTTTTCTTTTTCGCATTTTTTTCAACAAATTTTAACTATGGAAAATTAGCAAATTTTAAATATCAATGAAATAAATCGCCCTTTTTTTAAGGGCTGAATAAAAAATATTAACATTGATTTATATCTTTTAATCAGCCTCTCCAATGTTTATATTATTTTTGAATAATTTTTAAATAAAATATAATGAAATTCATATTCCCTACTTTCTTGTGGACGTTATTATTGGTAGCAATACCTTTGATAATTCATCTGGTCAATCTTAGGAGGCATCAAACTGTTTATTTTTCTAATGTTAACTTTCTTAAAAAGGTAAAGAAGGAATCACAAAGACGATCAAAACTAAAACAGCTTATAATGCTAATTTGCAGAATTGTTGTGATAATGTCTTTAGTTATCGCTTTTGCTAAACCATACCTGCCTTCAACAAATATTATTAAGCAATTATCAAATAATGTTGTTTGTATATATATCGACAATTCCTTTAGCATGAACGCTGAAGGGGAGGAAGGTAAAGCTATTGAAAGTGCAAAGCAAAAGGCATTTGCGATTGTAGATGCAAGTCCGGCTGATGCTAAATATGCATTACTTACTAATGATTTGAGTGAAAAACATTTTAGATTTTATACTAAGCAAGAAATAAAAAATATAATAGGAGAAGTTGAAGAAGGAAAGAAAGCCGTGAAGCTTACTACTATTTTGTCAAGATTTGAGAATCTTACCGGCAATTTACTTAATGATTCTGACAATAAAATTTTTGTTATTTCTGACTTTCAAAAACATACTACTGATATAATCAATCTAAAGGCTGATACCCTTTCCGTTTATAACTTTGTAAAAGTTCCTGTTAATACAATTCCTAATCTTTATGTCGACTCTTGTTGGTTTGAAACTCCTGCTCATCACTTAGATCAGGTTGAGGTTTTAAATGTTAGAATTGTTAACAGTTCTGAAGAAGCATATCATCAGGTGTCAGTCAATTTTTTTCTTAATGACTCTTTGAAATCTCTGACAACTGTTGATCTTTCTGCTAAGGAAGAGAAGACTGTGACACTGCAGTATACTAATCTGACTACCGGTATTCAGAATGGTAAAATTGAAATATCCGATTATCCCATATTGTATGACAACACTATTTATTTTGCATATAATGTTAATGATACTCAAAAAGCTTTGCTTATAAAACCGGGAAGTGTAAGCCGAAATACAGGCCGATTTGAAGCAGCATTTTTAAAAGATCCCTTTGTTAAACTTGATATTGTAAATGACAATCATCTCCAGATAAGCAGGTTGAATGAATATTCTTCAATAATTCTCTATGAATTGATGAATTTTTCTACCGGATTATCTGTTGAGCTTAAAAAATATGTAGAAAATGGAGGAACATTAATCATTATTCCTTCAATTCCCGGTAATATCGAAAACTATAATTCATTTTTAAGCGACCTAAGATTACCTATTATAACTAACTTCGATTCTATTTCTATCCCGATTGGTGAAGTGGATTACTCTAATCCTATATATTCGGGAGTTTTTAAACCCGAAGGAGAAAAAGTATCTCTTCCTGAAATAAACGGGAGATATAAATTTTCAGATTTCCAGAAACCTGATACTTCTCTTGTTGATCAGGAGGTAATTATAAGGTTTATAAATAAGGATAATGCGTTGATCTCTTCTGTTGCAGGCCAGGGACGAGTTTATGTTTTTGCTTTCCAACTTTCAGGAGAAAAAAATCAATTTTCTAATCATATTTTATTCTTTCCTACAATTTATAATATGGTTTTATACTCTTCTTCTCATCAGCAGCTTTATTCTGTATTGGGTAAAGAGAGATTTTTTACAGTCAAGAATCCTTTTGATAAATTATTACAGAACCCTATAATTAAGGAAGTAGCAACCGGAAATGATATTATTCCGGAAGTTATTCAACAGGAAGGGAATATGTTAAGACTTAATATTGATGATAATCTCGGGGCCGGCTTTTATAAGATTTATCTTGAAGATGAAATTATCGGTGGAGTAGCTTTAAACTATGACCTTAAAGAGTCGGATCTTTCATACTACACTACTGATGAATTAAAAGCCTTTGCCAGTCAGGCCGGAATTAAAAGATTTAATGTAGTAGATGAAACTGCTTCCGGCTTTAATATTGCAATAAATGAACTAGATCAGGGAAAACAGCTTTGGAAGATTTTTGTTATTCTTGCTCTGTTTTCTATTGTTATTGAATTTCTGGTGATAAAGTTCTGGGATTCGTTTTTTAACAAGAAATCTGAAAAAAAGATGATTTAAATACTTTCTTGACCTTTGTCATATCCTGTTTAATCATAATCAGCGAAATTGTGTTCAAATTATAAAATATGAACACACAGTATTATATTGATCGCGAAGATAAGTTCGGTGCACATAATTATCACCCACTGCCTGTTGTCCTTGACAGAGGAGAAGGCATATATGTTTGGGATGTGGAAGGTAAACGATACTTTGACTTTTTGTCTTCCTATTCAGCCGTAAACCAGGGACATTGTCACCCCAGACTGGTGAGAGTAATGACCGAGCAGTTGTCAAAGCTGGCTTTAACTTCAAGAGCTTTTTATAATAGCAGACTCGGAGAATGGGAAGAATTTATGACAAAACTTTTCGGCTATGATAAGATGCTGCCAATGAATTCTGGAGCTGAAGGTGTTGAAACAGCTCTTAAACTTGCAAGAAAGTGGGGTTACAAGATTAAAGGTATCCCGCCTGATAATCTTAAAATTGTAGTCTGCAATGGCAATTTTCATGGGAGAACTATTACTATAGTTTCAATGTCAAGTGATCCTGATGCTTATTATGAATACGGGCCATATACTCCCGGATTTATTAAGATCCCGTACAATGATATTAATGCTCTTGAAAATGCTATTAAAAGTCCTGATGTTGCTGCTTTTCTTGCTGAACCCATTCAGGCTGAAGCAGGGGTTTTTATTCCTGATGAAGGCTATCTGGTAGAAGCAAAGAGATTGTGTGAAAAATATAATGTGCTTTTTATTGCTGATGAAATTCAAACCGGAATTGGTAGGACAGGTAAAATGCTTGCGTGTGATCATGAAAATGTAAAACCCGATATTCTTATACTTGGCAAAGCGATTTCTGGAGGAATGTATCCGGTATCTTGTGTACTTGCTGACGATGAGATTATGCTTACTGTTAAACCGGGTGAACATGGATCAACTTATGGAGGAAATCCAATTGCAGCTGTTCTTGCCATTGAGTCACTAAAAATAATTCAAGAAGAAGGACTTGCAGAAAATGCCAATAAAATGGGTAATATATTCAGAGAAGAAATGAATAATTTTAAATCTGATTTCATTGAGGAAGTAAGAGGCAAGGGATTGCTAAATGCTATTTCTATCAGACCTGTTGATGGTAAAGAAGCCTGGGATGTTTGTCTGACAATGAAGGATCTGGGTATTTTGGCAAAACCTACTCATCGCCATATTATAAGGTATACACCCCCTTTGGTTATTAATGAAAGCCAAATGGCTGAAGCACTCGAAAAAATAAAAAAAGCTCTGTGTTAACAGAGCTTTTTTTAAATTCGTTTCAACACTAAGTATTAAGTATTATAGTACTTTAACATTTACTGCATTCAAACCTCTACGACCTTCTTGTAAATCGAAACTAACATCGTCGTCTTCTTTAACTTTGTCTAACAATCCAGAAACATGAACAAAATATTCGTTTCCTGATTCATTATCTTTAATGAAACCATAACCTTTTGATTCATTAAAGAATTTTACTTTACCTTCTTTCATTATATTTAATTTAAAACGGTGCAAATATATAATTAATTGAATCCAAAATACAATTTTGTGAATATATTTTTTTGTTAATTTTATTTTAATTCGCCTATATCATTGTTTTTTCTGTAAACCAAGCCACTGAATTTCGCAATTATTTCATCATTTTCATCTGTTACTGTTACATCGTATGCTCCTATACGCTTGGGTTCTGCTACTTCTTTTGCACTGGCATAAAGTATACCGGATGATTTGCCTTTTAGAATAGTGATGTTTGCATTTATTGCCAGAGATAATTGACCTCTGCTGTTCGAAGCACCGGCAAAGGCAAAATCAGCAAGGGTGAAAATTGCTCCACCCTGAACTACATTTGCTGCATTAAGATGTTCATCACGTATTTCCATCTTTGCCCTGCAATAACCTTCTCTTATTTCAATAACTTCAATTCCTGTTAGTCGGGCGTACCTGTCGTTACTCAGAAATTCAAGCAGCTTATCTTTATTCATATCATTTTTTTAACCAAAATTAATCGTTCACCCGTTAATATTAAACAATAATTGGAACTTTTAATTTATACTTTCGAACGAATGAATTAATATTTCAATTGTATCATAATGCATAAGTATTGAAATTCAGTTACTTATACTAATTAATTTAAAATTGACATAAAGGATAAAACAATTTCATTTTTATTTGCTTTCTTTATCAACGAATTATGAGGGGGAAAGTATATGAAGATTAACACTCTCGGAGATTTGATTAAGAATTCTTCGAACCAATTTAGTAAAGAACCGGCCTTAGGTTTCACCGGAGAAAAATTGATGACCTATTCAGAAGTTTATTCAAAAGTTAATTCCATAATAAAGTTTCTTGAAGATTGCGGAGTCACTAAAAATGACAAAGTTGCTATTTTAAGCCTTAACCAGCCTAACTGGGGAGTGGCCTACTTTGCAATTGCAAGAATGGGGGCAGTTGTTGTACCTATTCTTCCCGATTTCACGGAAAAGGAAGTTGAGAGTGTTTTAAACCATTCTGAAGCAAAAGCTATTTTTGTTTCAGAAACTTTGTACAGAAAAGTAAGTAACTTTAAAAATGACTCTTTAAAACACGTTATTCTTATTGAGAAATTTGCTCTTCTTGATAGGAGTATTGATTATTCAGATTTTTCATCTGTAAGTTCATCTCTTGATGAAACCAATATTGTTGAAAAGGAATATGATGTTGATGAAGACGATGTTGCATCAATTATCTATACTTCCGGCACAACCGGTAAGTCAAAGGGTGTAATGCTCACTCATAAAAATTTGGTTTTCTCTGCTATTGGTTCAGGTAAAATACATAAAGTAGGTGTTGGAGATTCTATGATTTCTGTGTTGCCTTTATCACATACGTATGAAAATACAATAGGATTATTATTGCCAATGATGTACGGTGGATGTGTTAATTATTTGCGCAAACCTCCCGTGCCTTCAGTTTTATTGCCAGCATTAAAGATTGTAAGGCCTACACTAATTTTAACTGTTCCTTTAATTATTGAAAAGGTTTATAAAAGTAATATATTGCCTAAGTTCAATTCTAAGCCGGTCACAAAAGCTTTATTCAAATTTGCACCTACCCGAAAGTTGTTAAGTGTTATTGCTGGTAAAAAGCTGATGGAAACTTTTGGAGGAAGGATTAAGTTCTTTGGTATCGGAGGCTCAAAACTTGATCCTGAGGTTGAAAGATTTCTTGTTGAAGCAAAGTTTCCTTATGCCGTAGGCTACGGTTTGACTGAAACTGCTCCATTGCTTGCCGGTTTCGACTCTTTAAAAGGTAAACACCAATCAACAGGACCTGCTATGCCGGGTGTAACCCTCAAGATTAACGATCCTGATCCTGTTACAAATCAGGGCGAAATATGGGCAAAAGGGGATATGGTAATGAAAGGTTACTATAAAGAACCGGAACTTACAAGTCAGGTTATTACTGAAGACGGATGGTTTAAAACAGGCGACCTTGGTTGTTTCGATAAATCAGGATACCTTTTTATTAAAGGCAGATTGAAGAATATGATTGTTGGTGCCAGCGGAGAAAATATCTACCCTGAAGAAATTGAAGAGATAATCAACCGCTTCAACTATGTTATTGAATCAGTTGTTGTTCAGAAAAAAGGTAAAATAGTAGCTATGGTTCATTTCAACAGGGAAGAGCTTATGCTTAAATATCAAAACCTTAAAGAACAGGCAGAAATATTGATTGATAAGAAGATTGAAGAGTTAGTAAAGGAACTTCAGGATTATATAAATACTCACGTAAACAAATTTTCAAGAGTGCAAATGGTTATCGCCCATAATGAACCTTTTGAAAAGACAGCTACTAAGAAGATAAAAAGATTTTTGTATTATTAGGATAACTGGTTTGTTTGGAAGGTCTCTTATTTCTTTAAATTAAGTTTCTTTTCAAGAGTCTTAAATTCATAGTATTCTGACAGCGATTTTTTATCTGCAGGTTTTAGTCCATGCCTGAATTGACCTGCCCAATTAGTATTTTCAAAGCCGAATTTGTATTCTCTTACAAATATTTTATTCAGCCATTTTATGTATTTAATGTCAGTGAATGAATATCTGAAATATTTCTTGCCATTCATTTCAAAAACATACCATTGCTTTCCTAATATGCTGTTTCCATAGTCAATGTAATTGCCATGCTTGTCCTTAAAAACATCATTTTTGTCTTTATATTTTAATGTTCTCCAATTGCCTTCAGATACTCCTTCTCTATGACAGGTAACCTTTGATTCAAGCACTTTCTGAGGTCCGGTTATTATTAATGTGTGATACAAGTTTTGATTAGGATTTCGCCATGCAGCCCATTTGTAACTTAAAATGAACATTTGAAATTCTGAATCACTCCGATAATGCTTTTCATAAAAATATGGATCACCATAATCATGTTCGTCATTAAGCATAAACCAAAATATTCTTTGAGGATAAGTATCCTTATGCTCCCTCCAGTAAGACCTGAAAGTATATGCAGCAGGATAAAATACCCATGCTATTGGATTACCCACTATGTTCATCCAGAATATGAAAAAGAAGTATCTGAAAAACATTTTTTTATTTATCTACTTATGATTTTATTTCACTAACTAAATATAACAAAAAAAGCTCCACCTATCGGTGAAGCTTTCCCTGAAATATCATTAGTAAATCTTATTTGCGATTTTCCATGTGTTTTTTGTACCTGTTCATGAACTTATCTACACGTCCTGCAGTGTCTACAAGTTTCATCTTACCTGTATAGAAAGGGTGTGATGTACTTGAGATTTCAACTTTGAACAGAGGATAAGTTACTCCTTCAACATCAATTGTTTCTTTTGTTGAAACTGCTGCCTTGGTAATAAACACTTCTTCGTTCGACATATCTTTGAACGCTACTAAACGATAATTTTTAGGATGAATACCTGCTTTCATTTTTCTGCGTATATTATTTCTGTTTTTATAATGGCTTGCAAAGATAGATATTCAAACAAATTTTGCAAAACATTTTTAATAAAACATTTCAGTTTTTTGTTTTCTTAATATATACCTTGTTATTCAATAATTTTACTCCTTTCAAATGGCTTGTTCCTATCGAATAAATACCTCATCTGATAATGAGTTTTACAGTGTTTCGCTCCTGTCGACTTATATAACGATACGATTTTAGGATTGAAATCTCCAGCCCATGAAAGTTCTATTTCTTTGTAATTTTTTCTGAACTTCATAACCTTGTTTTCAAGATTCCAGAATATTCCTGACTCAATTCCTGACTTCTGATATTTTTCAGATACCCCCATGATGAATATCCTTGTCCTGGTAAACTTATGTCTTTTGATGAAGTAAAGCAACCTGATAATGTTCAAAGGAGTGAGTTTGCCATTTTTTATATATCTCAAAGCCTGATTAAAATCCGGTACCATAACAAATAAAGCAATCGGCTCATCATCGCAATATGCGAACCAGATAAACTCAGGATCAAGAAGCAATTTTGATGAATTGATAAATGTAGTTAATTCTCCTTTATCCAGTGGCTTGAAATGCTCATGCTTTGACCATGCCCCTTCATATATTTTACAGAAATCATTAATGCATTTTTCACTTTCTTTCCATGTGAAATGACTAAAGGAATATTGTTTTTTTTGAGCAACCCATTCAGCTATTTTCCAAAACCTTTCAGGAAATGGTTTTGTATAATCCAGATGATAGCAATATTGCTCATAATATTTTTTGAACCCATATTTTTCAAATAATTCAAGATAATACTGCTTATTATATGGCATTCCGTAACCCTGCGGGATAAACCCATCCACCAGTAACCCATGGTTCATATAGTTTTCTCCCACGTTTGACGGACCATCCATTGCTTCCATGCCATTTTCAATAAGCCATTCCTTTGCTTTATTAAAAAGAGCATCAGCCACTCCCTGATCATTTATACATTCAAAATAACCAACGTTTCCGGTAGGCTGTGAAAAAGTATATGCTTTATCTGTGTCTATGAAAGCAGCTATACGACCTATTGGTTTTGAATTATTATCAATCGCCACCCATCGTAAGGCTTTACCGTGTTTGAAGAATGTATTTTTATTTGGGTCGAAGTTCTCTTCAACCATTGTGATAAGTGGACAGGCAAAGTTTTTGTCACCTTTATAAATTAGCCCGGGAAGTTCATTGAAAAGTTTTTTTGTTTTCTTGCTGCTTACTTGAATAATCTCCATCAGTTAAAGTTTCGTTATCCCTGTGATATTTTAGGTTAAAATACTAAAATTATCAAATAAGCAGCAAGTATCTATTCAACTATTCTTAATCTCTGCTTGAAAAAATTGAAAGTAATCTTAGAATATTGATATAAAGCCATACCAATGAAACCAGCAATCCGAATACGCTGTACCACTCCATATACTTTGGTGCTCCGGCTCTTGCACCCTGTTCAATAAAATCAAAATCAAGCAGCAAGCTGAAGGCTGATATACCTGTTACGATTAAACTGAAGATCAAACCAAATGTGCCATTTCCATTAAGAAATCCAATATTTGCACCAAACATTCCGGCTATCCATCCAACAAGATATACCAGCATTATTCCGAATATCGCAGCAATCATCCCTTTTCTGAATGTTCCTGTGACTTTTATAATTTGCTGCCTGTATATTAAAAGCATCCCTAAGAATACCGCAAATGTTAATGCTACTGCTCTAATTACCAATCCGGGGTATTGTGCTTCAAACATTGCTGAAAGACCCCCTAAAAACATTCCTTCGAATATAGCATATATCGGAGTGAAGAAACCTGCTTTTCGTGGACTGAATGAGGCTATTATTGCTGTTATGAACCCTCCTATGCCTCCTATTAGCATATACATTTTCAATGCACTTACTGCTGCTAACGGATTCTCAGGTGTATATACATCGTAAAATTTCTGCCAGGTAAAATATGCAGACGCAAGTACAAAAAGCAAAATAAGTCCGGTCTTGTTCATCGTACCTTTTACTGTCATTTGCTCTTCTACGTATGTTGTACCAATATTCCTTTCAAATGATTTTCCGAAAATCGGATTAGATGTGCGCGATAAATTCATAGTATTTTAATTTTTTTATAATCTGTTGTATTTGTACAATAAACATGCAATTCCTTACAATGTAAGTGTTATTTCTTTATTAATAATTTAAAATCAAAAGATGTTATTTCGCTAATTATTTCATTACCAAGCGAAGAGGCTTTATTGTCCTCCAGACTAGATAATTCTTCAGCAAAACTGACACATAAATCATTGAGATATTTACTCCTCCTTGCCAGCTGACAAAATGACCTGAAGAATACCGTACTTAAGGATTTGTCTTTTGCCAATGGGGTTAATACATCAAAATAACTTTCAAACATTTCATCAATGTCTTTTTCAGATACCATTGCCAATCTTCCCATCAATAGCAATCCTGCATATTTGACCCCGAATTTCTTTCCCCTGCACCACTCAAGTGATTTTGCATAAGCAAAAGGTGTCTCCGTTAAAAGATTAAACACCAATTGTTCTATTAGTTCAATGTTTTCTGATGTCTTGACCCAAAAATCCATTTGCTCTTCGGAAACTTCTTTTGCAACATCCAGCATCGTCGCAAGAATCATTGTTTCCCGCCATTTTTTATTCCAAAGTTTTAAAGCTAATAAATGGTCCTTACTGAAATGGGATGCATAACTTTTTAAGTC
>CAYUEI010000065.1:0-13124 GCA_964443445.1 uncultured Prolixibacteraceae bacterium
GCTTTCTCCAATCTTGATGTTATTAAAGTTGCTATTGGTCATGATTGCAGAAATAACAGCAGGAAATTTGCTGAAGCTGCCGCTAAAATTTTTACTGCTAACGGAATAAAAGTTTATTTATTTGAAGACTTACGACCTACTCCTGAACTTTCTTTTGCAATCAGAGAACTTGGCTGCCAAAGCGGAATTATTTTAACTGCTTCCCATAATCCAAAGGAATATAATGGTTACAAGGCATATTGGGATGATGGTTCTCAGATAGTTGCTCCACATGATGAAGCAATTGTTGATGAAGTAAAGAAAGTTAATGTTGAGGATATTAAATGGGATGGTAGTGAAAAAGATATTTCTATTCTGGGTGAATCATTCGATAAGTTGTTTATTGAGAAAGCTATCTCAGTTATTATAAATCCTGAAGTTGTAAAAAAACATAAGGACATTAAAATTGTTTATACTCCAATACATGGTACCGGAGTAAAACTAGTTCCTGAATCATTGGCCGCTGCAGGTTTTACTAATATAATACACGTTCCTGAACAGGATGTTGTTAGCGGAGATTTTCCAACTGTGGTATCTCCAAATCCTGAAGAACCCGCTGCTATGAATATGGCTATGAAGAAAGCTGCTCAAACTGATGCTGATATTGTGATGGCTACCGATCCGGATGCTGACAGAATAGGCGTTTGTACAAAGAATGATAAGGGTGAATGGATTATTGTCAATGGAAACCAAACTGCACTTCTTTTCCTTTATTATATTATAACTCAGTATAAAAAGCTGGGTAAGTTAAAGGGTAATGAGTATATTGTTAAAACAATTGTAACTTCTGAGCTTATTGCGGAAATTGCAAATAAAAATGATATCGAATATTTTGATTGCTATACCGGCTTCAAATTTATTGCTGAAGTTATAAGAGATAATGAAGGCACTAAGAAATATATTGGTGGAGGAGAAGAAAGCTTTGGCTTTATGCCAGCCGACTTTGTAAGAGATAAAGACTCCGTTTCTTCTTGTGTTTTGATGGCTGAGATAGCTGCCTGGGCTAAAGATCAGGGAAAAACAATTTACGATCTTTTAAAAGCAATTTACGTTGAGTATGGTTTTTCAAAAGAAAAGATGAAGTATATTGTTCGCGAGGGTCTTGAAGGTTCTATGCAGATTAAAAACATGATGGAAGGATTTCGTGATAATCCACCATTAACACTTGGTGGCTCTAAACTTAAGACTGTTAAAGATTATACTTCACTGATTGAAAAAAATATTATTACAGGAGTTGTCAAGTCGCTTGATTATAAGACAAATTCTGATGTTCTGCAGTTCTTTACTGAAGATGGTTCCAAGGTATCAGTAAGGCCTTCAGGAACAGAACCAAAGATTAAATTCTATTTTGAAGTTAAATCGAAGTTAAACAATATTGAAGATTTTGACCGGGTAGACAAAGCAGCTGATGAGAAGATTAACATTATGCTGGATGAACTTGTTTCCGGTAAATAATTTTAATGAATATTAATGATTTACAGGTATCAGAGTACATTTCTGATACCTGTTTTTTTTATTTCAGATTACCTCTATATATAAGGCCTGTCAAATCGTTTTTCAAAAGCATTATTATCCTTAAGGTTTTTATTCCAGTAAAAGTCATTTAATCCTAATGCATTAAATGCTTTAAAGGATAGTAATCTAAATTTGCTGAGCTTATAGGGAGACCTTAATTTTTTTACTATTTCAGCTTTAAACTTTCCGGTATTTGAAAAATATCTTCCTAATTCATAAAAATCGTTAAATATCTTCTTAGTCCATGATGGAGGCATTATCTGTATCCCTTCAACTCCCCCCTTGATAACAACACCAATGAGGTTCCATTTCATCCTTTCTGAAAGCTTGATTAAATATCTTTCAACAAAAGAGGAATGAAATGATTCAGGAAAGCCTGATTGTACAATAAAGCCTACTTTCTTGCCTTTTGAATCTATATCTATGATGTTTTCAAAGAATAGTTTTACCTGACCGGGCATCGCATCAGTGTATAGTGGAAAAATTACAATTACACTATCGGCTTCTCTGTATGCTTCAACATTTTCAGACGTTTTTGAAATGTTCGCCAGATAATGAATATCAATGTTATCAGTAATGTGATCATTATATCCTTCTATAAATTTTTGAATTAATATTGTTGAATTGCTCTTTTTCTGACGGGGAGAACCGTTAAATATTGCTAATTTCATTTGCTATTTCCTCCATTGGTCTTTTAGTTGTTTCGAATATTTTAAGTTCTGTTTTCAGATTCAGGGTTAATCTTTCGTACAATTTCCTTGTTATATTAGCATCTTCTTCATCTGAATCCTGAGTATCCAATATTAATCCGAAAGAAGGATACTTTTCATACCTTTTCCTGTGATGACATTCATCTTGTACAATTGTCACATAAGGCAAAACAAGGGGTACACTTCTGTCGTTGATAGTTTTCAATACTGAACTAATGAATCCTGCTATTATTGGAGAGAAATGGATAACCATATCAGATTTCAGATAACTCCTGTAGATTTCTTCCATATCATCCTTTTGCGGGCATACTCCAGGTGTTTTCCACCAGCAACTCCAGCATCCCTGACAAAAGTTTATTTTCATTTTACTTGCTTTAAGAAGAAAGACCTGATGCCCCTTTTCAATAAGCTTTGTAGCAAGTTCTAAAGTATAATCCTGATTAAAATAAAGGGAAGGAGATCCGTCAACTATCGTGATTTTCATTTTATCAATTGAATTTTAATACTGAATTATCAAATGCAGTACAAACATATTCCTGAAATGGGTAAAAGCTGATTTAATTTCGGTGAATCAATTCTATTAATAGATTACCGGTAAATATTAAGTCGGGAATTAATTTTCAAACCTATCATTTAGAATTTGATGGCAACTCCATCCCTATACCTGACCTCTTGTCATCTCTTTTTAACAGAATAGCAAAGAAGAGCCCAAGTAATCCCAGACCGGCAAACATGATCAACGTTGGAACATAATTTAAAGAGCTTCCTTCAGATAGCATTTCCGGAGTAATTCCTTTATTTGTTGTATCAAGAATAACTCCTGCAATGATAGGAATTGCAAACATTCCCAGGTTTTGTAAGGAAAACATCGCACCGTAGGCTGTTCCAATCTTATTTATATTAACTATCCTTGTGACAGCCGGCCACATTGCTGCAGGAACCAGTGAGAATGAAATGCCAAGCAGGAAAACCAGCACATAAGGATTAATGTTTGTGAAGGCAAAGGCCAGAAATACCAAAACCATTATCAATGATCCGTATATCATGAGTGTTGCACTTTTACCTTTTTTATCAACCAAAGCTCCGAATATTGGAGTGAAAGCTACTGTTCCCAATGGCAACCAGGAAGCTATTAATCCTGCTGTTGTTTCGGGAACCAGATATTTATTATGAAAGAAATCGGGAGCATATTTCAGAAAAGGAAATATTGCAGCATAAAAAGTAACACACAAGAGTGTTATAAAGATAAACGATCTGTTAGTTATTATACCGATGAGATCTTTGATGTGAAATTCTTCATCAGGCTCTGGCTTTAGTTCATAATTTACCTGTCGGTCGAATTTTACATCAAAAGCAAGATAGACAAGGAAGCCAAGTAGTCCGATTGTAAGAAGCACAGCTCCCAGCCATACCGGATTAGTGAAGTTCGAAATTGCAAGTTTAGGTCCAAGGAAAAATGCTGCTGCTGAACCAAAACGAGCTATTCCAAGATTGATGGCAAAAGCAAAGGCCAATTCTTTACCCTGAAACCATTTAACAATTATCTTGCTGAATACTACTATGCTTGTTTCTGCCCCAAGACCAAAAATCAACATCCCAAATGACATCATTTTTACTGCTGGGGAATACTTTGTCAAAAACGAATTGAAGAAGTCGTATCCTATACCTCCATTATTAAAGTAGGGTGTTGCTCCGTAATACGTTATAAAAGCCCCTATTACCATGAACGTCACAAACATTGTACCTGTTATTCTGATACCGATTTTATCGAGAATTATACCCCCTATAATCGCCATAAGAAGAAAAGTATTAGGGAAAGAGTACATCCCGACTACTATGCCATAGTCAGAAGAAGAAAAACCTAAATGCTCCTGTAGTAATGATTTCAACGGCGAGAGTGCATCATAGAAATAATAATTCGATGCCATTACATAGCTTATAAGTATCAGGATTCCCCATCTTAGTGCAGCTGAATCATTTAAAGCTTTCTTTATTGTATTCATGGTTTTCTTTTAAAGATTGATAATTCGCACAACAAATATTGGAAAAATTATTTTATTCAATACCCTTTTTAAAATTTATTAACGCCTATTTTGCTTATTTTTAAACCAATTTCTTTGATGCCAAATTATTTTTGATGAGAAAAATACATCAACTTTTATTTTTAATATTATTGATTAGTGTATCTGTATATTATGGGTATCATAAAACATTGTCATTCAGACCCCAGAGTGTACATGCCTGGCGTCAGGCTGATTGCGCTTCCATAACTTTGAATTACTATAGAAACGGAATGAATTTTTTTAAGCCTCAGGTTCATAATCTGACATCTGACGGAGGGACTACAGGGTATAGTGCTACCAGTGAAATACCTGTTCTTTATTTCTTTTCTGCCTTTTTATATAAAATATTCGGTCCTCATGAAATGATTATTAGACTTATAAATTTGCTTATATTTTTTCTGGGCTTGTTTCATTTGTTTAAACTTCTTCATTTCTTATTCAAAGACTTTTTTTGGGCAACTGCTTTGAGTATGGTCTTTTTTACTTCTCCAGTACTTGTATATTACGGGAATAACTTCCTTGTTAATGTTTCGGGTCTTTCATTCTCTATTACTGCCTTTTATTATTTCACAAGATATTATTTTGACAAAAAGAATAAATTCCTGATTATATCATTGTTATTCTTTTTCCTTGCCGGAGCCTTCAAACTTACTTCTCTGATGCTTTTGATAGCTTTGACATTTTATTTTGTAATTGAACAATTATCTGTTTTCCATAAAGGATTAAGTAAAATTATTAATGATAAAAAATTATTTATTACAGGAATTGTAATTGTCTTTTCATTGATTGGCAGCTGGTTATTATATGCCGGTTATTATAATGAAAAACATCAATGCTTTTATTTTTCAACAGTGCTTTTCCCTATTTGGACTTTGTCATTCTCAGAGATTAAAGATTTTATCAAGCACATTTGGGAAATGTGGTCAGGTGAATATTTTAATATTTCAGTTCATTTATTTCTTATTGGCTTGCTAATATTCATTGTTTTTAATATTAAAAAGGCTGATAGATTTTATTTGATTGTTTTATTCGGATTAATTGTTGAATCTATTGTATATATACTATTGCAGTTCTGGACTTTCCATGATCATGATTACTATACTATCGAGCAAAATATTGTCCCTGTTTTCATAATTTTAACTGCATTTGGTATTTTATCAAACCATTATTCCAAAATTTTTAAGTCTCCCGTTTTAAAGGCAGTCTATACTGTATTCTTGATATTTAATATCTTTTATGCAAATTCAAGAGTGGAGGAAAGATACAACGGCTGGCAAAACAATTACTTTAACGATAAAAAGGATATTTTCTCAATTACTTCGTATTTAAGAGGTTTAGGAATTAAAGATGATGATAAGATTATATATATTCCTGATTTCACCAATGTTTCATTGTATCTTATGGATCAGCCCGGTTGGACACAATACACAGACATGCGATTAAACAGAGGTATTCCGATTAAATATAATCAGGATAGTATAGGTATAGCATCTTCAATTTCTAAAGGTGCTAAATATTTGATAGTAAACGATATTTCTGATATTTATTTAAACCCTTACATAAAGGATTTTACTCATAACTTAAAAGGTAACTTTGGAAGTGTTCTGATTTTTGACCTTAAAGATACACTTACTAATTTCAGTGTTGATGAAACTGAACTTAAAGATTCTATTTATCTTGAATTAAATAAAGAGTTGAAAATCAATTCTAAATCACCTTATGGTGAAACATTGATTTATAACGATTGCAAGTACGGAGAAAGATTTCTGGTGACCGTTTTAAAAAAAGGTTCTGATAAAGCTTGTCTTGTTGCCGGAGGACCAGCAGAAACAAAGTTTTATTTAAGTAATTCTAAATCTTCAGGTAGCGATGAATGGGTATCGTTGCGGATTGAATTTTTTATTCCTCTTAGAATGGAAGGTAAAGAATTGAAAATATTTCCATTCAATCCTTCCGATGAAGATGCTTTCTATAAGGATTTTATTGTGAGAAGATATGCGTCAGCTTCCCCCTTTTAAATAAATACAGTGCATTTAAATCAAAGTAGTCAACATTTTTACCCAATTGTTTTCAGGATAGCATTGATATTAATACGAAAAAAACAAAAACCCGAAGACGTCAAAAATTACCAACTTTATGTGACTGAATAGTTACTAGATTTTTTGTAATTTTAATTTTAAGAAATTAAATTTGCTTTACAGCAAGAGGGATGTAAATCAGAATCTTATTTAATATAACAGATTCATTTCAACGACTAAAAGAATCAAATAATAATATTCTTTCTAAACTAGTAATTATGAAAACTATCACAATTCTCATGGTAAGTTTATTACTTACAACAGTTTCTTTTGGTCAGGCTGTGACAAAAAGTATGAATATATCCGCCGGAAATCTATCGGGATCATTAACGGTACAAGAAAAAGCCATAATAACAGACCTCACTTTAACAGGAACAATCGATGCCCGCGACTTTAAAACCATGAGGGATGATATGCCCCTACTTGCCAATGTTGATCTTGGAGGTACAAAAATTGTTTATTACTATGGAACTGGAGGAACATCTATATCTTCTGGAAATCAGGAATATATTGAAGATTTCATACCACAATGGGCATTTCAATATAAATACTCTTTAACCTCAATTGTTTTTCCTCCAACAATTAAAAGCATTCAGAATCATTCATTCGTTTTATGTGACAATTTAGCATCTATATCTTTCCCTGAAACACTTGTTTCAATTGCAACTTATGCCTTTTCAAATTGTAAAAAGCTTTCCTCACTTGTTTTTCCTTCTTCACTAATTAACATTGGAAGCAATTCTTTTTCATATTGCTATGGAATAACAGGGGATCTAAAAATCCCACCTTTTGTTACCTCGTTGGGTAATGGAGCTTTTTCGAACGACACAAATATTGTTTCTGTTTTCATACCTTCTTCAATAACAACCTTTGAAGGGAATGTATTTGGTGGATGTAAAGGTATTTCATCAATAACTGTCGCTTCACCGATTCCTTTTAATCTTGTCAATTCAAACAGTGTATTTAGAGGTGTAGATGTACATGGATGCATTTTGAGTGTTCCGTTTGGAACATCCGCTGAATATAGAGCAGCCAATCAATGGGGTGATTTTACCTATATTCAGGAGATCCCGAATGCCGTGCCCTCAAAAGATGCCTTGAATTTTTATGGGAAAGTAGCATCGGTTAAAAGTATCTATATCGCATCAGGGTTAGCATGGAATGCACAGACTGATGCCAATTGGCTAAGCATAACCCCTAATTCGGGTGCAACAAGCGATTCTGTTGATTTTGCTGTCCAGGCAAACCCAACCAATCTGCCCCGTACAGCAAATGTTAATATTAAGGTCAGTGGGTATGATGACAAAATAATTAAAATTACCCAGTTTGGCAACACGTTTGTTTCCCCAGGTGATTTAAAAATAATGTTGGGAGATTCACTCGCCTTGATGAAAAAACTTAAACTTTCAGGAACCATCGATGCCCGCGATTTCAAAACAATGAGAGATAACATGCCCTTACTTACCGATATTGATATTAGCGAGGCAAGCATTTCAGGCTATTTTGGTACAGCAGGTACAATAACAGGGGATTATCCTTATAAGAGGAATGAGATTCCCATGCATAGCTTTTATAGCTTTACAGGAATTTCAAAGACTGGCTTGAAATCAATCATCTTCCCTGAAACATTAATGTCTATTGAAGGGAATGCTTTTAAGGGTTGCTCTGGATTGACCACTTTCAACTTACCTAAAAATGTAAAATCGATTGCCGATTGGACATTTTCCGGTACCGGATGCTTTTTTACTGTCGATCCTGCCAATAAATATTTCTCAGCTTCAGAGGGCGTATTATACGACAAGGAACAAAAAACGTTATTCTTATGCCCGACATCAAGAACCGGGACATTTACTGCTCCTTCGACCATAGACACAATTGGTGCTTATGCCTTTTACAATTGTCTATCGCTAACATCGATACTTCTGCCCGAGGGTCTCTTGCACATTGGGAATAGTGCTTTCAGATCGTGCAAATGGGTTAATAACATTTCACTAGGGAACAGGCTACAAGGTATTGGTGAATATGCTTTTTACGATTGCTGGCAGTTATCGTCGATATCCCTGCCCCCAACAGTTAAAAAGATAGAATCCAACGCTTTTGCAACTACGAGCGCCTCCGATCTTGATACCATCATAGCCAACCCAATGGTTCCTGTCGATTTAAGCTCTTCGACAACAGTATTCAAAGGTATCTATGTAAATTCGTGTAGATTATTAGTTCCACCTGGTTCAAGAACTAAATATGTACTTGCCAATCAATGGACAAGCTTCCTCTCATACATTATTGAGATGGCCGGGGTGTTTCCATCGGCTAAGTATGTCGATTTTGATTCTCTGTCGAGCAGTAAAAAAATATATGTGGCTTCGAGTACACCATGGACAGCAAGCCCGGGAGAAGGGTGGATATCTTTAAATATTGCAGGGAGCTCTATTAATGACAGCTTAACCATTTCGGTTGGAGCCAATCCCACTAACAAGGTAAGGGTTGATACAATTACCCTTTCATCTCCGGGGAACAGCAATAAGTTCGTTATCGTGACTCAAAATGCTGGGGCCGGCATCCAACAAAACCTTTCTCTCGATAACATAACAGTAAACTCTGAACAAACAACGTGCTTCAATGCTTACGACACAATAACCGTGGCAGGAAACGGGAATCAGGTAATCTTTCAATCGGGATCAATGGTCGATCTCGTTGCTGGTAGGTCTATTGTATTACTGCCAGGATTCCATGCTTCGGAGGGGAGTATCGTAAATATGAGAATTACTACCAATAGTTCATTCTGCAATAACGATAAAAGTGCTACTATATTAGATGCAGTGATTGCCGATACAAATGTTGGCAATTTGAATAATGGAGAAGGAATCCAGACCGACAATACAGATTTTAAGATATTCCCCAACCCTAATAACGGGAGGTTTACACTTGATGTTATAAATGGAGAAACAGGTTCGGTAATAAGGATTTTCTCAGCCACAGGATCAGAAGTTTATAAGTCAATTATAGGAGAAGAACAATCTTATAAGATCGACCTTAATGGATTAGACCGGGGGCTATATATTGTTACTCTTTCGGATAAGAGGCATCAAAAATCGAAGAAAATAATTGTGGAATAAACAACAAAGAACAAACGTTTGATAATTCATTTGTACCGTTACCTCATTCATCAAATAGTTGTAAACTTATATTGCCGATTTTTGAAATTTGTACTCAATAAAAACAACGAAATTGAAGTAGGATTAACCCTAATGAACCAAACGCTGGTCCATTACTTTGATAGTGTTTTCACGGACTCAATTAAAAACGAAACAGAGGTGATAAGACAAGGAATAATTGACGCTTCAATATATACCGGTATTTAGATTTATTCAGATTGTTCTGTTTGAAAAGGCTTATATTGATTGTCAGCTTGATTATTCTAATATGCTTAATTAAAAAACAATAAATTATAAAGAGTTTTATACCCTATTGTCATTTTAACCTTGTAATGTATATTTGTAAGTTATTAAAATATAAAAGAAACCTATTTCTATTTGACCTACTCTTAACTTATTGTATATGAATCAAAAAACAACTTTCGGTACAGATAATATCTCTAAGTCACGCAAAGTACTTTTCAACCTGATAATTGCGATTCTACCAATTATTATTGTTTTATTACTCGAATTTGTGCTAAGAATTTTCGGATATGGAGATAATCTTTCGCTTTTTGTAAATAATCCTGATGAAGCATACAAGGAATACAAGATGGTAAACCCCGTTGTTGGAAAGAAGTATTTTCAAAAGTTTGAATATAGTGCACCTCCCAAGGATATTTTCTTAAAAGAAAAACCTGATAGTTGTTTTAGAATTTTTGTAATGGGGAGCTCCACTGTTGTTGGGTTTCCATATGATAACAATTTAATGTTCTCCCGTATACTGCACGAAAGATTAAGGGAGGCTTATCCAACAAAGAAGATAGAAGTAGTCAATACTGCAATTACTGCAATTAACAGTTTTACCCTTTTGGATTTTATGCCCCAGATTTTAAGAGAAAAGCCTGATGCAATTTTATTTTACGCAGGGCACAATGAATTTTACGGAGCTTTTGGCGTAGGTTCAAATGAGGCTGTAACTCACAATGCCGCTTTGATAAATTTACACCTTAAATGTATGAATTCAAGGGTTTATCAATTGACCAGGAATATTATTTCAGGAGTTACAGGAGTATTTTCAAAAAGAAATACTGCTTCAGAGAAACGAGGTACTTTGATGACCAGAATTGTTAAGAATGCCGACATTACTTACGATAGCAAAGAATACTCCGAGGGAATGAAATACTACGAGCGTAATCTGGATTTGATTCTGGCTATGGCAAAACAAAAGAATGTTCCGTTTTTTATAAGTGATCTGGTCAGCAATATAAAAGATCTTAAACCTTTTAATTCAATAGCTACTGATAAGTTAAAGCCTGCTATTGAATATTATAATAAAGCTGTTCAGGATGAACAAAAAGGTGATTATAAGGCAGCTAAAGAAAACTATCAGATTGCAAGAGATTACGATTGTATTCGTTTCCGTGCTTCGGGTGAAGTAAATGAGATAATAAAAAAGATCTCCGAAAAGTATAAAGCATATTTTGTACCTACATTGGAATTATTTGAAACATATTCTCCTAACGGACTGATAGGCGAAAATTTCATAGTTGAACATGTACATCCAAATATTGAAGGTTATTTCCTCATGGCTGAGTCATTTTATAATTCTATTATTGAATCAAAACTGATTGATAAAGAACCAAATGAGTTTGCTCCTGTTCTTGACAGAAATTATATTTCAAATTATGGGTTTACTGAATTGGATTATCTGACAGGAAAACACCGTATAACTAACCTTAAATATCATTGGCCTTTTGTCGATGAATCTAAAGGTTTTACTGATTACAGACTAATATATAAACCCAAAAATTTTATTGATTCATTATCATTCCAGGTAATGGTAAGTCCCGATTTGTCCTTGTTGGATGCACATAACCAATTGGCATTAATTTATGAGCAGAATAAAAACATATTTGGAGCTTACAGGGAATATAATGCTTTATCAAAAATGGATCCTTATTGGGCTCCGTATTTCAAAAAAGCTGCTGATTATCTCCTTGTAATGAATGATTTACCTGGCGCTCTGAAATATTATTCAAGATCTCTTGAATGGGAAAATACATTTTATGCCCATTACCGTTCCGGAGAAATATGTATGATTAAAAATGATATTGACAATGCAGTATCCCATTTCGAAAAGGCTCTTCCATTAGCTGAAAAAGATAAATTGAATGTCCTTAAGAAGTTACTGATTGCTTATGTCTATAAAGGAGAAAAAGATAAGGCAGATAAGATTCATGCTGAAATTGTAAAGGAAAACCCATCTGAAAAGATAGATATCCCAAAGAGAATGTACACTTTTATGAACTATATTCCTGCCCAGGTTAGTAAATACATCGAACAGGCAAGCATTTATCTCAACGAAGGAAATACTGAAGGGGCAGAACACGTATTATTGCAATCGCTTGACGTGAAGGATTCTCACGTTGCTAACAGAATGTTGGGAGATATTTACTATAACCGGAATGATATGTCCGAATCGCTTTACTATTTTAGAAAAGTGTATAAAGAATTTGATTCCGATCCAAGATTTCTTAATGTGATTGCTCTCAACTATATTGCAGCAGGAAATAAAAAGAAGGCAGCTGAATGTGTGGACAGACTGAAAGTTGTTGCACCAAAATATCCCGACATACAAGTTCTTGAACAATTGTGTAAATAGTAAGGAAAAAAGTATTGATTTAATTTTACAATGAAAATATTAGGAATTTCAGCATTTTATCATGACTCTGCCGCTGCCCTCATTATTGACGGTCAGATAGTTGCTGCAGCACAGGAGGAGCGTTTTACACGCATTAAGCAGGATGCTTCATTCCCTGTGAATGCCGTAAAATATTGTCTGGAAGAGGCTTCTCTTAAGATTGACGATCTCGATTCAATTGTTTTCTATGATAAACCAATGCTGAAATTTGAACGTCTGCTTGAAACATATTACGGATTCTCACCAAAAGGTCTATCATCATTCGTTACAGCAATTCCTGTCTGGCTTAAAGAAAAGGTGTTTCTTAAAAAGATAATTTTCGATAAATTAAAGGAAATTCAAGCCTACGATAAAAAAAGAGTAACCCTCCTGTTTACTGAACATCACCTGTCGCATGCCGCAAGCGCTTTCTTTGTTTCGAAGTTTGAAAAGGCTGCAATACTTACTATTGATGGAGTGGGTGAGTGGGCTACTGCTTCAGTATGTATTGGTGAAGGAAATAAGATTAAGATTCTAAAAGAGTTAAGATTCCCTCATTCTCTTGGCTTACTTTATTCTGCTTTTACTTATTATCTTGGATTCAGAGTTAATTCAGGTGAATATAAACTCATGGGGCTTGCCCCTTATGGAATTCCGGATTCTGAATCAGTAAAAGAATATATAAGAAAGATTAAGAATGAATTGGTTGATATTAAACCTGATGGCTCAATCTGGCTCAGCCAAAAGTATTTTTCCTATGCGACCGGATTAAGGATGGTACCCGATAAAAAGTGGGAGAAATTGTTTGGTTTTAAAAGAAGATTGCCCGAAGATAAATTAAATCAGGAACATTGTAATCTGGCCTTTGCTATTCAACAGGTGACAGAAGAAATAATTCTGAC
>CAYUEI010000066.1:0-13065 GCA_964443445.1 uncultured Prolixibacteraceae bacterium
CTGTATCTTTTACCTGAATATTTGAAATAGGAAATTTGAATTTTCAGTACAATGTATAGAAATTAGGAGTTTAATCTTTTATGATATTTTTATTAACATACCCTGAAGCAAACGAGTATTTTAAAAAATTATCAATACACATTACTACTTTTAAGCTTACTTCTTTATTAACCCTTATGAATAAAAACAAAATCTTCGGGCTTGAAAGGAATGTCTTTTTTACAGGGCTTACAAGCTTTTTTACGGACACTTCCACAAAAATGGTATATAGTGTTATGCCTTTATTTTTATTGTCAATAGGGGCTTCTAAAACAGCAATTTCGCTGATTGAAGGAATTGCAGAAAGTACTGCTTCTTTGTTGAAAGCTTTTTCGGGTTACTGGAGCGATAAAATAGGTAAAAACAAACCTTTCATGATTATAGGCTATGGTGTTACTGCATTGGTGACCCCTATATATGCTTTCGTCGGAAAGCCTGTGCATGTGCTGGTTATAAGGTTTTTTGAACGAATAGGCAAAGGACTTAGGGCAGCTCCCCGTGATAGCCTTATCAGTGGTTCAATCGATAAAAAGGAAACAGGTAAAAACTTTGGTTTTCACAAAGCAATGGACAACAGCGGCGCAATAATAGGTCCTTTGTTTGCTTTCTTCATTTTATCTTTCACTTCACTCGATTATTCCGGTATTTTTTTATTGGCTACTATCCCGGCAATATTGGGTGTTATTACTATTGCAATTTTTATAAAAGAGGCGAAAGGAAAAAACAATGGGAACAATAACAAATTCCATCTGAAGCAATTACCTAAAAAATTTTACTTTTTCCTTGCAATCATCTTTGTCTTTACCCTTGGTAATTCTGCTGATGCCTTATTGCTTGTTAAGACTGCTGAAACAGGCATTAGCAAATCATACGTTCCTTTTATGTATATGATATTCAACACTGTGTCTGTTCTTCTTGCTATTCCGATCGGTAAGCTCTCAGATAAGATTGGACGAGAGAAACTAATCATTCTTGGATTCTTTATTTATGCACTGGTATATTTTCTCTTTGGAATGTTTAACAGTATTGGCATTTTCATTTTACTTTTTATAATGTACGGTTTTTACAGTGCATTAACTGATGGAAGTCAAAAGTCAATGGTTTCTGATATTGTAAGTAAGGAATTAACAGGAACAGGCTTTGGTTTATATCATGCTGTACTGGGCATTACCTTGTTGCCAGCAAGTCTTATTGCGGGTTTGCTATACGATAATGTAAATTCCAACGCTCCTTTTTATTTCGGATCAGCAATGGCGATGATTGCATGTGTTATGATGTTGGTTTTTATTGCATTTTATAAAAAAAGGCCAACTGAAAAAACAATAACGCATTCATAATTAATGTTTCCAATGAAGCCCACAGTGCTTTGGTAAAGTATTTAAAAAAGAAAGAAATTATAATCTGTACTATTTGGCTGGCGGGAAGGTATTAAAATGACAAGGCTTTGCTACTTTAGTAATAAATCTTTGATATTTCGAAAGATAAGTGGCAGTGGGTATCAAAAAAGATAATGGAAAACTGAACGAATAACTTTCAGGCATTTGAAGCTCCAATAACTTTTCCCATTATATTTTTTTAGTGCTTTATTATGTTTTATTTTTAAAATTTATGTTTAGCTTTGAAAGTAAGTTCAATAAACCTAAAGCTACCCTGCATGATTCTTGTTAAAATGTCTGAAAATCAGTATCCATTCGATATTTTACCTTTTATCCGTTTATATTGTAAACTGATTCTACAGGTATATTTACATTAAGTCATTAACTGACAATTTGAATAATTCAATAATCATGAGCAACATATTCGACTTACATAACGATATTTTATCCGACTACAAGCTTTATATTGATAGTTTTATAAATATTGCTGATCAAAGAATTCTTGAAACTGTTAAAAATGATTTTGGTTCTGGAAATTTATACCCTGAACCTTTAATCCAATTTAACCCTTCGTTTGAATCGGGCGGTAAAGTTGAAGATTTAGTTAAAGATGGTGTATTAGTAAAAGACTTCAATAACATTTTCTACGACGAAACGGGCAATTCATGGTCAATATACAAACATCAAACTGAGGCTATAATCAAAGGAAATGGGGGGAAAGGATTTGTTGTTACTTCGGGCACAGGATCGGGGAAAAGCCTTACCTACATATCAACAATTTTTAATTACCTATTTAAAAATCCGAATAGGCAAGGGATTACTGCAATTATTGTTTATCCATTGAATGCCTTGATAAATTCACAGCACGCTGCATTAAAGGGCTTTGAAGATAATTACAGAAAAAGAACTGGTAATGATCTTCCTTTCAGCTTTGCAAAATATACAGGACAGGAAAAGCAGGAAGACAGGAACAAAATGATAGTTGATCCTCCTGATATATTATTGACCAATTATATGATGTTGGAACTCTTAATGGTCAGGAAGGCAGATGAAGACTTACGAAAATCTTTTCTGGACAACATGAAATACCTTGTTTATGATGAACTTCACGTTTACAAGGGACGACAAGGTGCTGATGTTTCATTGCTCAACAGAAGAATTAAAGCTGCTGCATCTAATAATAATATCATTTGTATTGGTACATCAGCCACGATGGCTACAGGTACAATCGACGAACAAAAAAGCGAAGTTGCCAAAGTTGCTACAAGATTTTTTGATTCAGATTTCTATCCTGAAAATGTTATCATTGAATCGCTTACATATTCAACGAAAGAAGGGTTACCATCAAAGGATGAATTAAAGACCGCATTGATTTCTAAAATAAATGATAATTCAAAAAAAGCGATTCTTGAAAATCCAATTACTATTTGGCTGGAAAGAACAATAGCTGTTCGTAGTGAAGGTGAAAGCAAAAGAAGGAATGCCCCCAAATCATTAAAAATAATAGCTGCTGAACTCTCCTCTGAAACAGGTATTTCTGAATCGGAGTGTGAAAAAAAGATAATCGAAATTCTTATTTGGGCAGAATCAATAAACATTGAAAGCACAAAAGAAAAAAAGAAGGATACGGTTCTCCCTTTTAAGTTGCATCAGTTTATTTCGCAAACGGGTTATGTTTATTTATCACTTGAAAAGGCAGAAAGCCGATTCATTACTTTGGAGCCAAATCCATTTGTAAAGCTTTCAGAAGATGAACCAGAGGTGCCGGTTTACCAAACCGTTTTCAGCAGGGTTACCGGAGAAGAATTTATTTGTGTTAGAAAAGAAGGCAATAAACTTGTTTTCAGAGATTTTAATGAAAATCAGAATCCCCGGAATGAAGATGATTTAAAGGTAAATGATGGTGAAAAGAAGAGAAAGGTCAAAAGCAGGTTACAGGATGATTATACCGACGGTTATATTCTTTTTGATAAAGGATATTTGCTTGATATTAATGATTATACCGATTTGTTACCCTCTTCCTGGATAAGTAAATCGGGAAAAATTGAAGGTTCGAAAGATTTATTGCTTCCTAAAGAAATTTATGTTTCCAAAGATGGTTCTTTCTCCGATGCTCCAAACGGTTCAGAAAAGGCTTGGTTTATGCCGGCTCCGTTAATTTATGATCCTACCTGTGGTCTGATTTTTCAGGAGACAAAACTCAGCGAAAAGTCAAAGCTTATTTCTTTAGGCAATGAGGGGCGATCTACATCAACAACTTTGATTACGCTTCAAACCTTATTGGCTCTTTACAAGCATGGTAAAGCAATAAAGGAGCAAAAGTTAATGAGTTTTACCGACAACCGGCAAGATGCATCTTTACAAGCAGGTCATTTTAATGATTTTATTCAAGTGGTTCATTTACGTTCGGCAATTGAAAAAGTTTTGAGAGTATCAGATCAACCACTTACCATTTCTGAATTGATATTTAAGGTGCAGGAAGCTTTGAACTTGCCTGAAAGTGAATATGCTGAAAATCCTTCATCTAATCCCCGTCGACCTGATGAAGATAATTTGCAGGCATTAAGAAATTATATCTCTTACAGGATAATACAGGATCTGAAAAGAGGATGGCGTTATATCCTGCCTAACCTGGAGCAAACAGCTCTTTTAGAAGTTACATACAAAAATATTGATATTGAATCATCCGATGACTCACTTTGGGATTCGATAGTATTGTTAAAAGACTGGAAGCCTGAAAAAAGGAAAGAATTCTTAATTCAGATTCTTAACTATTTCAGAAATATGTATGCCATTGATTACGATATGCTTCGATATGAGAATAGAATTCGTATTCAGGGTGAACTCAATCAGCAGTTGAATAAAGAAAAACTTTGGTCATTAGATAAAGGGGAGAAATTAGATTCTCCTAATCATCTTTCGATCCAAGGAAGAGACAAAGCTACCCGGGAAACATTTATTCAAAGTATAGGCTCATTGAGTCGTTTGGCTCGCTATATTAAACATGAATTCAGGAAGGCAGGAATTGAGCCTCCTAATAGCGAAGAATATGGCAAATTCATGACAGCTGTATTGGATTCTCTTACAGAAGCTCATTTTCTCAAAAAAGAGACAATAAAAGCTGAAAAAGGAGAAAAGATTGCATACCAACTAATCCTATCAAAAGTACTGTGGAAAAAAGGGGATAAAGCGAATGTTGCCACTGATAAAACTTCTTATATATCGTTAGATGAAAATGTAAAAATTAAGCCTCATTACTATTTTCAAAAGCTTTATCAGGAAGATTTTTCCCAACTGCCTAAATCATATATTGCTGCTGAACATACAGGTCAGATTAAAAATGAAGAGAAAATAGATAGAGAAGAGAAGTTTAATGAAGCTATTGAACTAAGTGCCTTGTATTGTTCGCCAACAATGGAATTGGGTATTGATATTTCTTCACTCAACATAGTTCACATGAGGAATGTGCCTCCAAGTCCGGCCAACTATGCACAGCGCAGCGGGAGGGCAGGTCGTAGCGGTCAGTCAGCACTGGTTTTTACCTATGCATCAAAAGTGTCTCCTCATGATAAGCATTACTTTGCCGACCCTGTTAAAATGGTTGCAGGTGTTGTTCAAGCCCCAAGAATTGATCTTACAAATGAAGAACTTATCAAGTCGCATATTAATGCAACGGTTTTATCATTTCTTAATGCAGAAGAGTTTAAACCTTCATTAATTGAGCTAATTGACATTTCGGGTGGCTCATATAAACTTAAAAAAGACATCAGGGCTAAGTACCAGGATGTGATTGATTCAAGATTTGCCGAGATTAAACAGCTTGTGAAGAATATATTGTCTAATATTGATTTAAGTGATGCCAGGTGGTACAATGAAACATGGCTCGAAGCACAGATCAGGACTGTTCCGGGAAAACTAGAAGATGCACTGTTGCGATGGCGCACCATGTATCTGGATGCTTTACGCCAAATGAACGAGGCGCATGAAACGATGATAAGCCCCATCATTAAAGATAGTGAGCTTAAAAAGTTGGCAAGTATGTCGTATGGTAGAGCAAAGGATCGGAAAACCCTTTTAGAGAATCAAACAGATAGTAATAAAAATTCCTCATTGTCTGAATTTTATACCTTCCGATATTTAGCTTCAGAGGGATTCTTACCGGGTTATAATTTTACCCGTCTGCCAATACGCGTCTTTTTGGGCGGAAAAGACAAAAACGAGTCTATCTCCCGATCACGCTTTGTTGGGTTGAAAGAGTTTGGTCCAAATAACCTGATTTATCACAATGGGGGCAAATACAAGGTAAACAGAATTACACCTAATGATGTATCGCTCGATTTAACAGAAATTAAAATCTCAAAAGATACGAATTATGCTTTCCTTGGTAAAGATGAAGGGAAAGGCAAAAATCAGGATCCGATTACGGGAACACAATTTACCGCAAGTAATATTGAATTACATCTGAATCTGATGGAATTGGATGAGGCTCAATCAGAAAACACAGAACGTATATCGTGTGTGGAAGAAGTCAGAACATCAGAAGGATATGTTACAGAAATGTACCTGAACTCAGCCGACAGTTTGGTAGATGCCACAAAAATAAAGCTTACGGTTGATAACGATGAATTGATGAAACTGTTTTATGCTCCGGCTGCAAAGCTTATCCTTCTGAATAAAAAATGGAAACGTGGAAGGGACGATGGTTTTCATATTGGAACAAAATCAGGATTTTTTAAAACTAAAAAACAATTGGAGAAACCGAATCCCGAAGATCCAATTTCTAATATCATGCTTTACACTTACGATACTTCTGATGTTTTGTATGTTCAACCAATAAAATCGTTGGGATTAACTGAAAATGGAGTTATCACAATGCAATATGCCTTACAGAAGGCGATTGAACAGTATTACAATATTGAACCGGTTGAAATAACTGCCCGACTTATGGGTGGTAATGAAAATAAAAACATCATGATTTATGAATCGGCAGAAGGAAGTATTGGTGTGTTGAAAGATATTGCACGAAACCCGGCAAGGCTAAGGGAATTATTTCTGAAGGCTTATGAAATCTGTGGCTACGACATTTCCTCTAAGATAGATATGTATCCTTCGCGGGCAAAAGCAAGCTACGACGATTTGCTGTCGTATTACAACCAGACTGACCACATAAAAATTGATCGCCATTCGATAATCAAAGCCCTTGAATTGCTGATTGCGTCAAACCCTGATGATACAGTTGGTGGCAGCTATGAAGAAAAATACGAGGAGCTGAAGAAAGGATTGCATCATCGTAGTCCCGGAGAGAAAGTGCTTTTGGATTACCTTTTCAACAACGGATACCGTTTGCCGGATTTTACTAACCATAACATGGAGCAATATTTTATTCAGCCCGATTTTGTATACGAAAAAGAAAAGGCTTTAATATTTGTTGATGGCGGAATACATAAAAAAGCAATTTTAAAAGCTGATGATGAAAAGAAAAGGAAGGTAATTGAATTGGCAGGGTTTGATGTTTTAGTTTGGGATGATACTTCAGAACCTGTTACATCTTTTATTTCACGGCGTCAGGATATATTTAGAAAAGTACGATAGCAACAATGATAGATAGCAAATTAAAAAAACCCGGCAAACTTGTAAAATTTAGAGGCAGAAGGTGTGTTGTGCAACCATCGACTGATAATGAATTGATTATGCTCAAACCACTTGGAGGTTCAGATGATGAAATGATTACTGTGTTTGAGCCAATATTGCAAACTTTCGATAAAATTGAAGATGACCAGTTTGAATTACCCGATAAAGCAGACTTAGATAGCTTCCTTACAGCAAAACTTCTTTACGATGCAGCAAGACTTTCTTTTCGTCAGGTTAGTGGTCCGTTCCGATGTATGGGAAAATTGTCTTTCCGTCCAAGGTCATATCAGTTGGTGCCGTTAATTATGGCTTTGAAACAGCCGGTTACCCGCTTATTGATAGCTGATGATGTTGGGGTTGGTAAAACCATCGAAGCACTGCTTATTCTTAGAGAACTGATAGAAAGAGGTGCAATTAAATCGTTTGCTGTTTTATGTCCTCCTCATTTGTGCGAACAATGGCAAAGTGAACTGGCCGATAAACTTGATATTGACGCGGTAATTATCAGGTCAAGCACTGCCGCCGGATTGGAAAGGAAAATTGTTGGTGACGACACATTGAATGCTTTTAATTATTACCCATATCAGGTAGTATCTATCGACTATGTTAAAAACGGTTCTCAGAAAATGCCTACATTTCTTAAAGATGTTCCTGACCTGGTGATTGTTGATGAAGCGCATACCTGCACAAAGAACCTCGATTTCAAAAAAGTAAGTCAAAGTCAGCAACGGTATGAGTTGTTGGAAAAGATTTCGAAAAATGAAAAGCAACAGTTGATTCTGCTCACAGCAACCCCTCACAGTGGTAAGGATGGTGAGTTTAAATCTTTGTTGGGATTGGTGAATCCTGAGTTTGAAAATTATGATTTTTCAGACCTCCAGACCAGTGAAAAAAGAAAGGTAGCTTCTCATTTTATACAGCGTAAAAGAAAGAATATCTTAAATTGGCTCGACGAGGAAAATCCTTTTCCTATACGGACAACAGAGGAATTACCATATACTCTTTCGGCCTCTTCCGATTACTATAAATTATATCAGGAGGTATTGGCTTTTGCCAGAGGAATAAGTACCGAAGGCGTTTCTGAAAACAAAGCAAGAATAAAATACTTTGCTGCGCTCTCTTTACTCCGTGGAGTGATGAGTAGCCCGGCAACAGGCTATGAAATGCTGCAACGGCGAAGATTGAAAATTGCTGAAAATGGGGAAGTTACTGATGAAGAGGTGAAAGACAATCCTATAGTAGAACGATGGGATGAACAAAGCGATACGGAACAAATTGAAATTATAGACCAGGCCGATCTATCTGAAAGTGAATGGAAAACATTGAACCGTTTAGCTCAGAAAGCTTCAGAATTGATTGATATTGAAAAAGACTTTAAAGTTAAGAGAGCCTTGGAACAAGTCAAGCTTTGGATAAACAAGGGACAGAGTCCAATCATTTTCTGTCGGTTTATTGCAACTGCTCAATATGTAGCCAAAGTTTTAAAAGAGCATTTACCTAAAGATATTGATGTTCGTGCCATTACCAGCGAGCTTAGCGATGAAGAGCGCAGGGAAAAGATTGATGAAATGGCCAAAAGTAAAAGGCGTATTTTAGTGGCTACCGATTGTTTAAGCGAAGGGATTAACCTTCAGGATAAATTCAATGCTGTTCTTCATTATGATTTACCATGGAATCCTAACAGGTTGGAACAACGTGAAGGGCGTGTTGATCGCTTTGGTCAGCCGGGCTGGATCGATAAAAACGGCCAGAATCAAAACACGATTGATGTAAAAGTGCTTTTTGGTGAGGACAATCCAATGGATGTGGTGGTATTGAAAATCATCATAGCCAAAATTCAACGCATTCAAAATACATCGGGTGTTAGTATTGCATTGGCCGACGATAATCGTTCGGTAATGGATAAAGTGCTAAAGGAAGTGCTTTTGAATCCTGAAAAAGCTCAGGATAGGTTTGCTAAGCAAATGCGTATAGATTTTGGTCCCAGTCCCGAGTTGGATGAACTGGATGCAGAGATCACAAATGAGATTCAAGCAGCAAAAGAGAAAGCAGAAAAGATACATTCCATTTTTGCCCACGATAATATCATGCCCGAAGATGTTAAAAAAGATTTGCACGAGGTAGATGAAGCAATTGGCGATGTGGCAACGCTTGAAGCATTTGTATTGGCTTCAGCACAATTGTTGGGGGCAAGGTTTGAACCTGTAAACGGCGGGTACATCTTCATTAAATTGAATATGGATGAATGGCTGGCTGCTGCCCTTGGTCAGGGTGACAGGATCCACATCTCATTTCATTCTCCTACACCGCTTGGATTTCGATATATTGGGCGTAACCATCGTTTTGTAGAGCAGCTTTGTCATCGATTGATTGCAAATTCTCTTGACAAGGAAAAGAAAGGCCAAAAGGCTGCAAGAGCTTCTGTCTTCAGAACTGATGCAGTAAATACCCAAACGACATTGATTCAGTTCAGGGTTCGTAATGTAATTCGTGAAGTAAGCAAAGACTATGAAATGGTTTCGGAAGAGATGTTTTTATGGGGCTATGAACAAACGCCCTATAGTATTAATACGCTACAAATTGACGAATGCAAACGACTTTTACATACTTCAAGCGCATTGGACATTAGCAGAGAAAGGCAGGAATTAATCTTTGAAAAAGAACTGAATTATTTTGAAGAGTTGCATCCCGACTTTATCAAAGTGGTTGAAACCCGCTCTGAAGAATTGGTGAATGCACATACTCGTTTTGCCAAATATCTTGGAGCAAGGCGTTATGAAGCTGTAACACCGGTTTTGCCTCCCGATATTTTAGGCGTATATGTACTTATTCCTAATCCTAAACTATAATGGAATGGAAGCTCAAAATAAAACATCAGATATAACTAATACCAACCTTTTGCTCAACCAGGCCGTTCAGCTGGTTCATGCTGCACGTCAAATTGTGGTGAGGCAAACCAACAGTTTGATGGTTTATACCTATTATCAACTAGGACGTTTAATTGTTGAACAAAAACAGGAGGGTAAGGCCAGAGCGGCATATGGTAAAGATACTATCAAACTATTGAGCAAAAGGCTCACCTCGGAATTTGGGAATGGCTTTTCTGCTGATAATCTTGAGAACATGAGAAGATTTTTTCTTGCTTTTCAAGATAAAATTGGACTTTTAATTTCCGAGACAGTGTCTCGGAAATCATTTGACGATATTTTCCCTTTGTCCTGGTCGCATTATGTCATTCTCAGTAAGATTGACAATCAGGAGGAAAGATCTTTTTATGAAATTGAATCCACTCAGGCGAGTTGGAGTGTGCGCGAACTGCAACGGCAATTCAATAGCGGCTTGTTCGAACGATTGGTGTTAAGTACCGACAAACAAAAAATTAAAAAATTAGCTGCCAAAGGCCAGATTATTGAGAAGCCGGAAGATATGTTAAAATCGCCTTATGTACTCGAATTTTTAGGCTTACAAGAAAAAGCATCCTATTCCGAAACTGATCTGGAAACGGCAATCATCAATAAAATTGAACATTTTCTATTAGAAATGGGCAAAGGTTTTCTATTTCAGGGCAGGCAGGTCCGTTTTTCATTTGATGAAGAGCATTTCTTTGTTGACCTTGTTTTGTATAACCGTTTACTGCAATGTTTTGTGCTGGTCGATTTAAAAATTGGTAAACTCAAACATCAGGATATTGGTCAAATGCAAATGTATGTAAATTATTACGACCGCTTCATTAAACAGGAATTTGAAAAGCCGACCATCGGAATTATTATTTGCAAAGACAAATCGGAGGCCGTAGTAGAAATTACCTTGCCTAAAGACAATACGCAGATTTTTGCTTCGCAGTATAAATTGTACCTGCCTTCAAAACTGGAACTTAAAAAATTAGTAACAGAATGAATTTCCCATCTATCGATATACAAGGATCCATTCTCTCGGCTGAACTGCTAGGAAAGATTCGCACTGAGCAATCCTCCTTTCAGCAGGGCAAGGATTTTAACCCTGCCTTTACAAATGCTAAACTGAAAGACGAAATCAGTCTGGCATGGCAAGATGCAAAAGGGCAGTGGACAATCTTTCAGAACAAACTGAAACGGGTGGGAGAGGGCGAAACAGCTTCGACCGAAACACGCAGCTTCTGGATTTTACCACTTCTGGCTAACCTCGGCTATGATTTTCAATACCTCAAATCGGCTGAAGAGCTGAATGGCAAATCGTTCTGGATAAACAACCGCGACAACAATATTGGTGGTTTTCCACTTTTTATTGCAGGATACAACGAAAGCCTCGACCGTCGTTCCGAAAATAAATCACTTCGAGTATCGCCTCATGCGCTGGTACAGGAATATCTAAATTACAGCGAACATTTATATGGCATGGTCACCAATGGCAAACTTTTGCGATTGCTACGCGATGCCAGCCGTCTAACCCGCTTGAGCTATTTGGAGTTCAACCTCGAAAAAATCATGGAGGAGGATCTGTATTCCGATTTTGTGATCCTCTACCGATTGCTGCATGTAAGCCGAATGCCACAACAGCAGGATGGCGACACTGTTAGCATAATAGAAAAATATCATCTTGAAGGACTCGAAGCCGGGGCTACCATTCGCAGCAAACTGGGCGATGCTGTTAAGCAATCCATTCTCTCGCTTGCCAATGGTTTTATAAACCACCCCGACAATTCTCAACTTCGGCAGGCTATAGCTGATGATCAGTTTGATGCCGACAAATTTTACAGGCAGCAGCTTCGTATTGTTTACCGCTTGCTCTTTTTGTTTGTGATAGAAGAACGCAACCTTGTTTATGCTGATAGCAAAGAGTTGGACACCCGCCGTTTCAGCAGTATCTATTACAAGCATTTCAGTTTACAGCGCATCCGGAAGCTGGCAAAACACTTGCCTCCGCCTGAGGCAGAACGTCATTACGATTTATGGATGGGCTTGATCAACACCTTTTCGATGTTTGAAGACCAGCAGATTGGAGCAAAAATGGGAATCATGGCATTGCAGGGCGATCTTTTTGGGTACAATGCCATTGAAGCACCGGCTTACGATTTACACCAATGCCGACTGGGCAACGACATTTTATTGAAAGTAATAAAAGCTCTGGGATATTTTGAAAACGATAATAAGCTGCTGATTGCTGTTAACTATGGAGGTCTGGATGTAGAAGAGTTTGGCTCTGTTTACGAAGGACTATTAGAATTGAAACTTAAAATTGAACCGGTTGTTGGGAGCAACAAGTTTTCCTGTACCTATGCCGGGAGCGAAGAACGATCGAAAAGCGGCAGCCACTATACTCCTGAAGAACTGGTACAACCGCTCATCAAACATTCGCTCGATTACATTATCGAAGATCGTCTGAAAGTTCCAATAACCGTCATTGGTAGCGCAGCGAAGCAATCTGTTCAAAAGCAGCAGTTATTGTCCATCCGTGTTTGCGATGTTGCCTGCGGCTCCGGCCACATATTACTGAGTGCTGCACGAAAAATTGCTTTAGCATTAGCAAGGGTTGAAACCGGCGAAGAACAGCCTAATCCAAAAGCTACCCGTCAGGCCATGAGAGAGGTAATACGCAATTGCATTTACGGAGTGGACAAAAATCCGCTGGCTGTAGAACTATGCAAAGTAGCCTTTTGGCTTGAAAGCTATAATCCGGGCGAACCATTGGGATTTCTGGATCATCATATTAAATGTGGCGATGCCATAGTAGGGCTGGCACAGCGTGAAGAACTTGAAAAAGGAATTGCCGACGAAGCATTTAAGACCCTTCCGGGCGATGATAAAGAGGTTGCCGCTGCCTTACTGAAAAAGAACAAACAGGAACGCAAAATAAGGTTAGATAAAGAAGCCGGAACGCAGTTTAAACTGACGGATACCATTGATAATACCGTTCAGGAAAGCATGACCGAGTACCGCACCTTTAGTCAACTGCCGGAAAATAATCCCGAAGAAATTGCAGCTAAAGAACGTGCCTATCATAAATTCATGAATGGCAAAGGGTACACCTTTTTAAAGACATT
>CAYUEI010000067.1:0-12960 GCA_964443445.1 uncultured Prolixibacteraceae bacterium
AACCTTAACTTTAAAGGTACTTTATTGCCAACAATGGTTTTTGCTAAGGAAATGACAGCAAGAGGATCGGGTGGCGTTCTGAATATATCATCAATGAATGCATTCAGGCCTTTAACAAAGATTCCGGCTTATTCAGCAGCGAAATCTTCAATAAACAATTTTACAGAATGGCTTTCGGTTCATTTTGCAAAGACAGGTGTCAGAGTAAATGCAATAGCTCCGGGATTTTTTCTTACCAATCAAAACAGGTTTCTCATGATTGATGAAAAGACCGGTGATCTTTCACCAAGAGGAAATAAAATAATTAATAATACTCCAATGGGACGATTTGGAGAAATTGACGAGCTAATCGGAACCACGATTTATCTTTTATCAGACATGTCAAAATTTGTTACGGGTATAGTAATTCCAATTGACGGTGGTTTTAGTGCATTCAGCGGCGTGTAATAAAAATCAGAGCAATAAAATTTAAAATTTAAAGTATATGAGCATTCAACTTAAAAAAGAATATACATATTCATTACTTGTTCCAACAAGTATGGGTGTCAGGATAACACCTGTAAATGGGCAGCCTGTTCATAGTAGTGATACATTTAAGATGCAGGCAACGAGCGCAGAAACCAATGTAGCCAGCATACCTTCATTTTTAGGCTTGCCGGTTAAGGTGCTTACTACTTTTGTAAAGGGAAGTCCGGTTGCGCAGTTTATTAAGAGCAATCTTTTAAGTAGAAATATGGTATTCGAAGGTCCTGAAATAGAGCAGGGAGGGCCATGGGGTTATCGTCATCAGTTTAATATTGCTGATAGCGGTTATGGTTCAAGGGGGCCAAGGGTACAGAACGACCGGGCTGGAGAAGTAGGAAGGACATTAAATGTAAAGGATTTCGATCTTGACAGGATATTCGGAAAAGAAGGAGTACAGATTGTTCATTTGTCGGGACTTATTGGAGCATTGTCACCCGAGACAAGCAAGTTTTGTCTGGAAATAGCCAGGGCAGCTAAAAAATACGGAACCAGAATAGCCTTTGACCTTAATTTCAGGGCTTCATTCTGGAAGGGGCGCGAAAAAGAATTGCATGATATATTTACTGAGATAGCTTCATTGTCAGATATTCTTGTAGGAAATGAAGAAGATTTTCAGTTATGCCTTGGAATAGAAGGTCCTGATGCAGGTGGTAAAGGATTGAACGATAAGATTGACAGCTTCAAGGAAATGATTGGTAGAGTAAAAAAAGCTTTTCCCAATGCAACAGTTTTTGCTACAACATTAAGGCAGGTGATAAGTACGAATGAACACTTGTGGGGGGCGATAATGCTTGAGAACGATAACTGGCATGTAATAGAACCAAGACAAATTACAGTACTCGATCGTATTGGAGGAGGTGACGGATTTGTTGGGGGTTTACTATACGGGATATTAAAAAGCTGGGAACCTGAAAAGTGGGTACAGTTTGGATGGGCAACAGGAGCTCTTGCAACAACTTTCCTTACAGACTATGCGCAACCTGCAGATGAGGAAATGGTTTGGAGTATCTGGCAAGGAAATGCAAGAGTGAAGAGATAAAAGGAAAATAATTATAAACCAGGCGAAAGAATTTAATCAACCTTAAAATAACTGAATTTAGTTCTTAAAGTTTATCAATTATTTGATAAATTACACTGAATATATAAATATCAGACTGAATGGTGTTGGTGTTATATTTAATAAACAAAAAAAAACTAAGGATATGAGATTCAGAATTTTATTTGGTATTTTACTAGTCTCCTTAATATTAAGTTCTTGTAAGACGGGAGGAGAGGTGAAGATTGGGTTCCTTATTCATTCACTGGCAAACAGCAGATGGCAGGGAGATTTGAAATATTTGAAGGAGAAAGCGGGAGCTAATGGTGTCGAAATCATTGTGAGAGAAGCCAAAAATGATGAAGATATCCAGTTGAAGCAGGCTGAAGAACTTATAAATGAAGGAGTAGACGTATTGATTGTCGTTGCAGCCAATCAAAATACAGCTGCAGCTATTGTAAGGGAAGCAAATGATAAGGGTGTTCCTGTTATTTCATATGACAGACTTATAAGAAATGCTGAGTTGAGTTGTTATTTGTCGTTTAACTATGAAGATGTTGGAAAGCAGATGATTGAATATGCAGTATCGAAGAAGCCTGAAGGTAATTACATTTTTCTTTGGGGAGATGCTTCTGATGCAAACGCCCGTTTTATTAGTAAGGGGCACCTCGAAGCAATTCAACCATACATCGACAATGGAAAGATTAGTATTTTGAGTCGGCAGTATATTGACGATTATTCATCACCGGCTACAATTAATGCTATAAGTGAGATTTATAATTTCACAAGTAAGCCTATTGATGCTGTCATTTGCGGTAGTGGAACTATGGCGGAAGCAGTTGTTGATTTCTTTTGGAAAGGAGAATACCCTACTCATGTTATAATAACCGGACAAGATCTTACTGCTAAATCACGTTCTCTTATAAAAGAAGGCAAACTCGATATGACAGTTCATAAATCAGTTAAAGATCTTGCATATAATGCGATAGATATTGCATTAGATCTTGCTAAAGATGGGCGATTGAAAAAAAGCAGGGATTATAAGTATGTTAACAATGGTCGTAAAGAAATTCCTTCAATACTATTGCCTGCAACAACTGTTACAATTCAGAATCTTGATAAATTTGTTAATGCAGATTAAAGAAAGAAATTAATAAACTATTTATAATGATATATTTTGAAAAAGGATCAGTGGATTCCATACTAAAAGATGAAGATTTAAAAGATGGCTTGATTAAAGCATTGGATTATCTTGGTGACAAGAAAAAAGTTATGGCAATCCCTCCTGATTATACCCGTTTGCCATCAAAAGCAGGTATACTTACTTCTTACGTTTTTGAATATTATAAAGACAAGCTTAAAGATATACTTCCTGCATTAGGGACACACACAGCTATGACTGAAAGTCAGATAGAACACATGTTCCCCGGTATTGACAAGAAACTATTCAGGATTCATGACTGGAGAAATGATGTGGTTACTATAGGAGAAGTTCCCGGATCTTATGTAGAAGAGGTTTCGGGAGGAAAGGTTAACTTCAGTTGGCCGGCACAGATAAACAAACTTCTGATAGAAGGTGGTCATGACCTGATCCTTTCCTTGGGACAGGTAGTGCCTCATGAAGTTGTTGGGATGGCTAACTACAATAAAAACATTTTCGTTGGGACAGGTGGCTCTGAAGGGATAAATAAAAGTCATTTCATTGGTGCAGCATATGGAATGGAAAAAATGATGGGAAGAGCTGATACACCAGTTAGAAAGGTCTTCAATTATGCATCCGAAAAGTTTGCTTCAGAACTACCAATAGTTTATGTACAGACAGTAGTAGGAGTTGATAAAAACGGGTCTCTGGTGACGAGAGGTTTGTTTATCGGAGATGATTTTGAAGTTTTTGCAAAGGCAGCAGAATTATCAATGAAAGTAAACTTTGATATGGTTGATAAACCGTTGAAGAAAGTGGTTGTTTGGCTTGATCCAAGCGAGTTCAAGAGTACATGGCTTGGAAATAAGAGTATTTACAGGACAAGGATGGCTATGGCAGATGGAGGAGAATTGATAGTATTGGCCCCAGCATTAAAAGAATTTGGTGAAGACAAGATTATTGACGGATTAATAAGAAAATACGGTTACAAAGGAACCCCATACACATTGAAAATGGTTGAGGAGAATAATGATTTGAAGCAGAATCTGGGAGCAGCAGCTCATTTAATACATGGTTCGTCTGAAGGAAGGTTCAGTGTAACATATTGCCCGGGTAAGAATCCTGAGAATATTTCAAAAGAGGAAATTGAAAGTGTGGGTTTTAAATATGGTGATATAGATACTATGTCCTTAAAATATAATCCTGAAACATTAAAAAACGGATTTAATATAATGGAAGATGGGGAAGAAATATTTTATATATCAAATCCTGCATTAGGGTTATGGGCACATAAAGACAGATTCGAAGATTAATTATAAAGTAAAAGAAATAAATAAAACAAAATACTATGACAAAAAAAGCAGATATAGGATTAATCGGGTTAGCAGTGATGGGTGAAAACCTGGTTCTTAATATGGAAAGTAAAGGATTTACAGTAGCTGTATTTAACCGTACTGTTGAAAAAGTTGACAATTTCATCAATGGCCGGGGAGCAGGTAAAAAGTTTATTGGAGCTCATTCGATAGCAGAATTTTGTGCATCACTTGAGAGACCAAGAAAAGTAATGATGCTGGTAAAAGCAGGACAGGCAGTAGATGACTTTATTGAATTACTTATACCTCATCTTGAAACGGGAGATATTATCATAGATGGAGGTAATTCACATTTCCCCGATACAATCAGGAGAACAAAATATGTTGAAAGCAAAGGTTTACTGTATATAGGAACTGGAGTTTCCGGTGGTGAGGAAGGAGCATTGTTAGGCCCTTCAATGATGCCCGGAGGTTCTCCTGCTGCATGGCATCATGTTAAAAACATTTTCCAGGCAGTAGCAGCGAAGGTTGAAGATGGCTCGCCATGTTGTGACTGGGTTGGTGAAGATGGCGCCGGACATTTCGTAAAGATGGTTCACAATGGTATAGAATATGGTGATATGCAAATCATTACTGAAGCATATCATTTGATGAAAGATATTCTTGGAATGACAGCCGATGAAATGCATCTTGCATTTAAAAAATATAATGAAGAAGAATTGGGATCTTATCTTATTGAGATTACTCGTGATATATTGGCATATAAAGATGAAGATGGTTCAGCTTTAGTTGAAAAGATTCTTGATACTGCAGGGCAAAAGGGTACAGGAAAATGGACAGGGATTTCGGCACTTGATTTAGGTATCCCACTCACATTGATAGGAGAATCAGTATTTGCACGTTGTCTTTCAGCACAGAAGGATCTCAGGGTTATGGCTTCAAAGGAAATAAAAGGTCCAAAGCCTGAATTTAAAGGAGACAGGAATCAGTTTGTTGAAGATATAAAGATGGCTCTTTACGGCGCGAAAATAATTTCTTATGCTCAGGGGTATAACCTTATGATGGAAGCAGCAAAAGAATATGGATGGAATTTGAATTACGGTGGTATTGCTTTAATGTGGAGAGGAGGATGTATCATTCGTTCTGTCTTCCTCGGCGATATTAAGAAAGCATTTGACAACAATTCGGCATTACCAAACTTACTATTGGACCCATTCTTCAAAGAAACAATTGAAAAAGCTCAGGCAGGATGGAGAAGAGTTTGTGCAACAGCATTGTCAAACGGGATACCTGTACCTGCGCTGACTTCAGCTTTATGCTATTTTGACGGTTTCAGAAGTGAAAGACTTCCAGCAAATCTGCTTCAGGCTCAGCGTGATTATTTCGGAGCTCATACATATGAAAGAATTGATAAGCCAAGAGGAGAATTCTTCCATACAAATTGGACTGGACGTGGGGGAGATACTGCATCAACAACTTATACCGTATAGAAAAAACGAATAAACATGACTAACTACAAAACCGATCAGGATAATGGTAAAATGACCAATTACAGATGGATTATCTGTGTGATGTTATTTTTTGGAGTTGCGATAAACTACATGGATCGCCAGGTGCTTTCTCTTACATGGAAGGATTTTATCGCTCCGGAGTTTCATTGGACTAACAGCCATTATGGTACAATAACCTCTCTTTTTTCTATATTTTATGCAGTGAGCATGCTTTTTGCCGGTAGATTTGTTGACTGGCTGGATACAAAAAAAGGATTTCTGATAGCAATAGGTGTTTGGTCTCTTGGTGCTTGTCTTCATGCTTTTTGCGGTATAGCCACTTCGGGAATTCTTACCGGTGAATGGATTGTTGGATTTGAGAAGGCAAAAGACTTAATTGCAGCAGTTGACGATATAGGTAAAGTGATTAATGTAAGTGTTGCCTTATTTGTATTTGCGAGATTTGTATTAGCACTTGGAGAATCTGGAAACTTTCCTGCCTCTATAAAAGCTACAGCAGAATACTTTCCTAAAAAGGACAGAGCATTTTCAACAAGTATATTTAATTCGGGAGCTACTGTTGGTGCACTTATCGCTCCGTTAACAATACCTGTAATTGCTCATTACTACGGGTGGGAGATGTCGTTCATAATTATTGGAGCACTTGGTTTTATATGGATGGGTTTTTGGGTTTTCGTATACAAGAAGCCTTATGCAAATTCTAAGGTTAATAAGGCAGAACTGGATTATATACATCAGGATAATGATCATCAAACGGTTGATGAAAACGGAACAGTTAAGCGTAAACTTACATTTTTCGAATGTTTCAAGTATAAGCAAACATGGGCGTTTGCTTTTGGTAAGTTTATGACTGACGGTGTATGGTGGTTCTATTTATTCTGGACACCGGCATACCTCAGCTCGGTATATGGATTGGCATCTGATAACAATACAGCAAAACTGTTAATATTTGTTCTATATGCAATTACCATGTTGTCGATTATAGGTGGATGGCTTCCTACATTTTTTGTTGATAAAAAAGGGATGAATCCTTATGCCGGCAGGATGAAATCAATGTTGATATTTGCATTTTTTCCATTGTTGGCTCTTCTTGCTCAGCCATTGGGAAACTATTCATATTGGTTTCCGATTATAATAATAGGAATAGCAGGAGCAGCTCATCAGGCATGGTCGGCAAATATATTTTCAACAATTGGTGATATGTTCCCTAGAACAGCAATAGCTACAGTTACTGGTATTGGCGGGATGGCTGGCGGAATTGGATCATATTTAATAAACAAAGGATCCGGTAAACTATTTGATTATGCTGAATTAACGCAAATGAAATTTATGGGTTTTGAAGGAATAAAATCAGGGTATTTCATTATTTTTTCAATCTGTGCTGTTGCATATCTTATAGGATGGATTGTGATGAAATCGTTGGTTCCAAAGTATAAACCCATTATTGTCGAATAAAAAGTAAATGTAATGAGAAAAATAAGTAAATATTCATTTGGAATAGGTGATCGTTTTGGTCATCAGGGCAAAGCCCAGTTGAAAGCCTTTATAGCAGCAAAAGAACAGTTGGGGATTGAATTTACTCCGGTTTGGAATAAATCGTTTCGTGAACATTCAATAATCGGGACTCACCCTTCAGAAGTAAGAAAAGAAGCTGATGAAGCTGTTAAGGCTCTTAGTTGGAAAGGTGATTACTATGTCGATGCTGACCATATCAACTTTAAAAATGTCGATTCATTCATAGATGCATCTGACTTTTTTACAATTGATGTAGCTGATTTCATTGGAAAGGGCGCTTCAGAAGAAAAGATCAATGAGTTTGTTGAAAACCATAAAAGCTATCTTGGCAAATTCAATATTCCAGGAATTATTGATTCTTTCAAAATAGAAGAGAATTATCTTAAAAATTTTGCAGCTAATTATCTAAATGCGATCGAAGAGGCCTCCAAGGTATATAGTTTTCTTGCAGAGAAAAAAGGTGAAGGCAACTTTGTTCCTGAAGTATCATGTGATGAGACAGACACTCCTCAATCACCTCTTGATATGTTTTTCATTCTGAAACTTCTTTCAGACTGTAAGGTTCCTGCCCAGACAATTGCACCAAGATTTTCAGGAAGATTCAATAAAGGGGTTGATTATGTTGGTGATATAGCTCTTTTTGAGAAGGAATTTGAGCAAGACTTATTAGTGATTGACTATGCTGTAAAGCAGTTTGGATTACCTGACAATTTGAAACTTAGTGTGCACTCAGGAAGTGATAAATTTTCTATATATCCAATAATTGGTAAATTGATAAAGAAGCACGACAAGGGTATACATATAAAAACTGCAGGGACTACTTGGTTGGAAGAAATAGCTGGTCTGGCTATATCAGGTGGAGAAGGACTTTCACTTGCAAAAGAAGTGTATGCTTCAGCATATGAAAAGATGGATGAACTTTGTGCTCCATATGCTTCAGTTATTGATATTAAAATGGAGAGATTGCCCAAACCGGAGCTGGTACAAACCTGGACAGCAGAGCAATTTGGTAATGCAATTGTTCATAATCAAAAGTGTAGCGAATACAATCCGGATTTGAGGCAATTGATACATGTGGGGTATAAGATTGCTGCAAAGAAGGGGCATGTATATTATGATGCTTTGGAAAAGTTCGAACCTAATATTGAAAGGCAGGTCTATGAGAATATTTTCGATAGACACATGAAACTTTTGAAGTAGAAAAGAATAAATGTAAATTTGAATGCTGCCCTTAGAATATTAGGGCAGCGTTTTTGTTTTTATAAAAAGTGATTTATAAAAAACGTTGATAATCTCATGGATTGTTTTTAACTTTCCAATCTTTAAAATACTACTATGACAGTTAAAAACAGTGATACAGGAGAAAACACTGAAGGAAAAGGAAAAGTGAAACCTTGCGAGGATAAGATTGACCAGTTGAAGCTTGAAATTGAGAGTCTCAAAAAAGAAGTAGCAAAGGCCAAAATGTTTTCTCTTGCTGTTTTATCAAATTTAAGTCATGAAATCAGAACTCCTCTGAACGGGATTATGGGTTTTACGGAAATAGTTGCAGATCCTTCAATATCTAATAAGGAAAGAAATTATTATTCAGATATTATTACTGAGAGTAGTAATATGTTACTATCTATAATTACTGATGTATTAGATATATCGAAGATTGATTCCGGTACTTATAGGGTATATCCTATTCAGTTTGATCTTAATGATTTGATGTTTCAAATATATATTAATTATAAACCTCAGGCTGAAAAAAAAGATTTACAATTATTTCTTGAAAATGTAATAAGTACTCCTTTTAGGGTAGAATCTGATCCTGCAATAATTGAGAAAATTTTGAAAAAACTCATAGATAATGCTTTAAAATTCACCAAGCAAGGATATGTTAAGTTTTACTATAAGGAAGATAAGAATAAAATTATTTTTTATGTTGAGGATACAGGTATCGGTATAAGGGAGGAAATCAGGGAGTCAATTTTTAAAAAATTCACTTCACAACCTGTATCACAATCCAGACATTTGGGAGGTACTGGAATAGACCTTTCTTTATGTTATGGATTAGTAAAACTGCTTGGAGGTGATATCAAACTAAGTTCAAAATGTGGAGTAGGGTCTGTTTTTAGCTTCACTATTTCAAATTTCAAATAAAAAATCACTTTTTCATATTTTGTTTAGAATCATTTAATCCAATTTCTAAGTAAAAGTTTAAATTTGCTTTTGAAATAAATGGAACATCAGTCATGAAGGATCGTAACTTTAATTATTGCAAAACGCTTACTGAATACAGGCGGGAAAAGACTCTTGAAGTAAATATCGGAGGAGTGCCGCTTGGAGGATCAAGTCCGATACGTATTCAATCGATGACAGATACTGACACTATGGATACAGATGCTACAGTTGAACAGTTTATTAGAATTGTAAAAGCCGGAGCAGATTATGTAAGAATAGCTGTCAAAACTTCAAAAGATGCTGAAAATCTTCGTGAAATAAAAGAAAAAGTTCGTGAGAGAGGTTATAATACCCCAGTTATTGCAGATGTCCATTTTTCACCTAAGGTTGCTGAAATTGCAGCTAAATATGTATCGAAAGTAAGGATAAACCCCGGTAATTTTTATGATAAAAGAGCACAGTTTGAAAAGATTATATATACTGACGAGGATTACAGACAGGAGTTAAATAATCTTGAAGAGGCTCTTTCCCCATTCATTCATACTTGTAAAGAATATGGAACAACAATCAGAATAGGTGCTAATCAAGGTTCTCTTTCTGACAGGATAATGAGTCGTTATGGAGATACGCCTGCGGGGATAGTAGAATCTGTAATGGAATTTTTACGTATTTGTCGTAAGTATGAATTTCATGATATTGTAATATCAATTAAATCATGGAATACTCGTACAATGGTTTATACTGTCAGACTGATGAATTACAAGATGCGGCTTGAAGATATGAATTATCCGTTCCATATAGGCGTAACGGAAGCCGGAGAAGGAGAAGATGGAAGAATACGTTCGGCCGTTGGAATTGGAACATTACTCATCGATGGAATAGGCGATACTATAAGAGTTTCTCTGACAGAAAAGCCTGAAAATGAAATACCATTTGCAAAGCGACTAGTAGAGATTGTAACTAATAGAAGAGGACACGAAATAATTGATGCTCCTGGATTTGCTCAGATTAATCCTTTTGAATTTGAAAGAAGATACGGCAGACCTGTTAGGAAAATTGGAAACAGAAGACCTCCGGTTGTTATTGCATCTCTTAACGGAAATGAAATAATGGAAGTATCTAATTTAAACGGGAAGCTTGAACCCGATTATTACTACGATGGCAGATACGTAATTAACAGGTTGAATAAGCGATTCCCGATTTTGTCTTTGGAAGATTATTTGTATAATGATATATATCAAAGTACTCATAGGTTTATAAGAACAACAAGAAAGGAATTTGTAGCATTCAGGGAAAATAATCCTGAAATAGTACAAAAACTAAAAGCAGAGAGGAAAGCAGTCATAATGCTTGAATCGGATAATGCTAACAGATATGCTGACATGAGGGCATTTTTTATGATTTTGGAATCAATTATATGTAGGTTATCTGTTGTTATTTGTGGTACTTATAACGAATTCAGGCTTAAGGATCTTCAGCTTAAGGCAGCAACAGATTTAGGGGGGCTTTTCATCGATGGTTATGGTGATGGCATACTGCTTGAAAACGAAAATGATGACATATTTTATTCCGACCTTAAAAATACAAGTTTTGCACTGTTGCAAGCAACAAGGATGAGGATAACAAAATCAGAATTCATTTCTTGCCCCGGGTGTGGAAGAACACAGTTTGACTTACATAAGACAACACTTGAAGTCAAGAGTCATTTCTCACATCTCAAACATCTTAAGATAGGTATTATGGGATGTGTGGTTAACGGCCCCGGAGAAATGGGAGATGCTGATTATGGTTTTGTAGGAGCAGGTAATGGAAAGATTAATCTATATAAAGGTCAAAAAGTTGTTAAAAGGCATATCCCACATGAAGAAGCAGTATTCGAACTTGAAAAGATAATCAGAGAAAATAACGACTGGCTTGAAAACTGAGCATAAGATTTGGAGATATAGATATTATTTATATTCCTGATTGTGCCAATTTATAAAATTATTCAATCCTTCATTTAAACTGTAGCTTGGTTTATAATTGAGTAAAGTTTTAGCTTTTGTTATATCAGCATAAGTAATATCAACATCACCAGGTTGTAAAGGTTCCTGAATTATGTCAGGTTTTATTTTCATGCTATTGTAAATAGTATTAATCAAATCCTTAAGAAAAATAGGTTTATTATTTCCAAGATTAATAATTTCATATACTTTTTCACTCCTTGAAATGTATTTAATTGCACCCAATATACCTTTGAGAATATCATTAATGTATGTGTAATCTCTGGCAGTATTGCCTTCTCCATACATAGTTACAGGTTTTCCTTTATTTATTAGACTTACAAATTTGTGTATAGCAAGATCTGGGCGTTGACGAGGCCCGAAAACAGTAAAAAACCGAAGATTTATAACATTTATTTTAAAGTTATAAAAGTAAGTATATGTTAAAAGTTCACATGCTTTTTTAGTTGCAGCATATGGCGAAATTGGGTTGGATACATCCATCTTTTCAGAGAATGGGATTTCTTTAATATTCCCATAAACAGAAGAGGAAGAAGCGAAAATAAGCTTATTTATATTGCGGATTCTCATTTCTTCAAGCAAGTTTTGAGTAGCAACAATATTTGCATTTATAAATCCTAATGGGTCATCAAAGGATGGTCTTACACCTGCTTTGCCTGCAAGATGAATAACCATGCCAATTTCATCAGGGAAAAGACTGTTTAATATTTCTTTTTTTGAAAGGTCAACTCTTATAAAAGTGAAGTTTGGATTATTTTCAAAAATAGATAGATTTCTCTTTTTAATATTTATATCATAAAAGGGATCGAAATTGTCTATGCCTACAACTTCTGCTCCTTTATTAAGAAGTATCTCAGTAAGGTGAGAACCAATAAAACCTGCACAACCTGTAACCAGAATTTTTGCCATATTATCTATTTAAGTTCTGCAAAATACTAAATTCAAATAATAATAACATTATTTGAATTATATTTTATAATTAACTTGATTATATCGGGTTAATGTCCGAAGTGTTTTTACTCTTATAATAAACAATTATGTTTCTTGTATACATCATTAATCCTCCTGTGTTACTTAAAAATAAAACAGGATCCCTACGAATTATTGCATAAATGATTGTAAGTGACGCACCGATAACACTTATGATCCAGAATCCGGGTATTAGTACTGACGCTTTATTTTTTTCGGCAATAATCCATTGATATACAAATCTGAAAGTAAAAACTATCTGGGCAATAATGCCAAATATCATCAATTGAATTGGTATGTTTTTTTCGGAAATTAGATTTAAAGAATTAAAACCGAAAGAAAATAAAACTATTAAAACAAAAGATGGGGGAATGAATGGAATAAGATATCTGAAGTATGCAGGAATTTTCTTCCATGATTTATTTATCTGGAGATTTCTGATATAAATATAAAAAGTAATTAACTGTCCGATAATAATTGCAGGATCACTTCTTAATATACCATATATCATCATAATTATTGATGCAATAAGGCTTAATTGCCAGAAAATTACTGGAGAAATAATTTTCCTTGCTTTTTCAGTCTTAATCCATTGAATAAACGACCTTGTGAAAAATAATAATTGAGCAGTGAAGCCAATTAAAAAAATTATTAGATCAGTATAAGATAATTTCATATGATGTTATGACTAATAAAAATTAAAGCCTCATATAAGAGGCTTTAATTATATATATTAAGCAATATTTGTAAATACCTGCTGAACATCTTCATCTTCTTCAAA
>CAYUEI010000068.1:0-12927 GCA_964443445.1 uncultured Prolixibacteraceae bacterium
TTAATACAGTATTATGAAACGAACATGTTTGCACACTATCACAAACACCCATGAAAATGAGTCATGTGAGTTCCATCCGGCAATTAGAAAAACAAATTATTTTCGGATGAAAAGAATTAAATCAATACTACTACTCACAAGCGTTATGTTCTTTTCTGCTTGTAGTAATAAAGAAAATTCGTATGATGCTAACGGAACTTTTGAAGCTACAGAAATTCTTGTTTCTTCTGAAGTTAGTGGAAAGATAATGCAATTTGATGTGCAGGAAGGGCAGCTTCTTGATTCAGGACAATATGTTGGTTATATCGATACTATTCAGCTTTATTTGAAAAAGAAGCAGCTTGAGGCAGGTATTAATTCAATCAGAACAAGGAGGCCTGAAATCAAGCGACAAATAGCAGCACTTGAACATCAGTTAAGTGTTGCAGGAAATGAAAAGAAAAGGATTGAAAACCTTGTTCAGGCTGATGCTGTCGGAAAAAAACAACTTGATGATATAAATGCTCAGATAGGCTTGCTTGAACGACAGTTAGATGCGCAAAAATCTACTTTGGAAATTTCTAACAGAGGCTTAACTGAAGATATATCAACAATGGATATTCAGGTTGAACAAGTTGAAGATCAATTGAAGAAGAGTATGATAACAAGTCCGGTAAAAGGTACTTTGCTTGTAAAATATGCAGAAAGGGGAGAGCTGGCTGTAATGGGTAAATCATTATTTAAAATTGCTGATTTAGAGAATATGATATTGAGAGCATATATCACTTCAGATCAGTTGACTCAGTTAAAGATTGGTGATAACGTTAAGGTGTTTTCAGATTTCGGCAATGAGACAAGGGAGTATACCGGTAATGTAGTCTGGATTTCCGGGAAATCAGAATTTACCCCAAAGACTATACAGACAAAAGAGGAAAGGGATAATCTGGTTTACGCAATTAAAATTGCAATAAAGAACGATGGCTATTTGAAAATAGGTATGTACGGTAGCATTAAGTTATAATACTAATCAAATGGATAATAGGTATAAAGCTTCAATCTGTTGTTCTTCAATATCAAAAAGCTTTGGGAAAACTAAAGTTTTAGATGATATAAGTTTTGAAGTAAATAATGGAGAAATCTTTGGAATAATTGGTCCTGACGGGGCAGGTAAAACAACACTGTATCGTATCCTGACAACTTTATTGAATGCTGACGAGGGAAAAGCTTTTGTCAATGGATTTGACGTAGTTAGCCAGTATAAAGAGATCAGAAAGAGAGTAGGCTATATGCCCGGCAGATTTTCATTATATCAAGACTTGACTGTTGAGGAAAATCTGACTTTTTTTGCTACAGTATTCAATTCTTCAATTGAAGAAAACTATTATCTGATAGAGGATATCTACAAGCAGATTGAACCTTTTAAAGACAGGAGGGCAGGTAAATTATCAGGAGGTATGAAGCAAAAACTTGCTTTGTGTTGTGCCTTAATCCACAAACCCGAAGTATTATTTCTTGATGAACCAACAACAGGTGTAGATCCTGTTTCAAGAAAAGAGTTCTGGGGCATGTTAATGAAGCTTAAATCTCAGGGAATAACAATATTAGTGTCAACTCCATATATGGATGAAGCAAAGTTATGTGACAGAATAGCTTTTATCCTTAATGGAAGAATATTAAAGATTGATGATCCCCGAAAAATTATAAGTAGTTACAAGAATGAAATCTGGGCAGTAAAAAGCAGAAAGATGTCAAAGCTGTTGTCAGATATCAGATCTTTCGGGAAAATTGAATCATGTTATTCTTTTGGAGATAGTCATCATGTAGAAATAAATAATGATTTCATGACTGATGTTTCAAGAAGTGAATTAAGAAGTGAGATGGAAATCTTTTTGAGATCAAAAGGTCATGAAGAGCTGACAATAGTAAATATTGAACCTTCAGTTGAAGATGTGTTTATGTCATTATCACGAAATAAGTAAAGAAATGAAAATAATCACTGTTGAGAATCTTACAAAGAGGTTTGGTTCTTTTACTGCTGTTGATAATATATCGTTTGATGTTGAAAGGGGAGAGATTTTTGGATTTCTCGGTGCAAATGGTGCAGGGAAGACAACAGCAATGAAAATGCTTACCGGATTACTAAAACCTACTTCCGGTCATGGTAATGTAGCAGGTTATGACATTTATCACCAGTCAGACAAGATAAAAGAAAACATAGGTTATATGAGTCAGAAATTTGCCTTGTATGACGATCTGAAAGTATGGGAAAATATACGTTTATATGCTGGAATTTACAGAGTTCCGGGGAAAGAGATTAATCAAAGGACAGATATTCTGCTTGAGCAGCTTGGGTTTCAAAACGAAAAGAACACTTTAGTGAAATTGCTGCCAATGGGCTGGAAGCAGAAACTTGCTTTTTCAGTTTCTATTTTACACAATCCAAAGATTGTTTTTTTGGATGAACCGACAGGTGGTGTTGACCCAATAACAAGAAGAAACTTTTGGGAATTGATATATAATGCTTCTGACAGAGGGATAACAATATTTGTTACAACTCACTATATGGATGAGGCAGAGTATTGCAACCGGGTATCTATTATGGTAGATGGAAGAATCGAAGCATTAGATTCACCTGAAAACCTGAAAACCAGATATGTGTCAAGCAGTATGGATGGAGTATTTACTCAGTTAGCAAGAAAATCAACAAGAAAAGACGAATAAGATGAAACAGTTTAGGGCTTTTGTAATAAAAGAATTCTATCACATTTTACGGGATCATTGGACGATGATTATTTTATTATTGATGCCGGTGGTAATGACTATTCTCTTTGGATATTGTATCTCCACTGAAATCAAGAATACCAGGTTTGTTGTTTATGATCCCTCAAGAGATAATGTTACCCAGGGAATTGTAAATAAGATGCAAAGCAGTGAATATTTCATTTTCAAGGGTTATGTTGATGATTATGCTAATATTGAAAAGGTTTTTACAAATTCAGATTGCGGCATGGTGCTAGTATTCGGGAACCAGTTTGGAGAAAAATTCTTGGAAAGTGATGATGCCCGGATCCAGATTATTACAGACGGTTCAGACCCAAATACTGCAGTCATTTTAACAGGATATGCTTCCAACCTTATTCTTTCATATCAGCAGGACAAGTCTAAATCATTTAACAAGGCAGGTTTAATAAGCCCTGAAATAAAGCTTCTTTTTAACCCTTCCTTAAAAAATGAATACAATACTGTTCCAGGCATTATCGGGGTTATAATAATGCTTATTTGTGCTCTTATGACTTCAGTATCTATAGCAAGAGAAAAAGAGAAAGGGACAATGGAGGTTTTATTGGTTTCTCCGGTGAAGCCTTTTTTGATTATTGTTTCAAAGGTAGTGCCTTACTTTTGTATTTCATTGGTAAATCTTGCAACAATATTATTGCTGGCTCACTTTTTACTTCATGTTCCTATAGTAGGAAGTTTGTTCCTGGTAATATTTATTTCGCTGTTGTACATTTTTGTTTCCCTTTCTCTGGGGATTCTTATTTCAACCCTTGTTGAGAAACAAATTATTGCGCTTCTAATATCAGGCATGGTGCTTCTTTTACCTGTTGTATATCTGTCTGGTATGATATTCCCTGTTGAAAGCATGCCATTGGTATTAAGATGGCTGGCAAATATTATTCCTGCTAAATGGTTTATTGTTGCTATTAAGGATGTTATGATTAAAGGGATGACCTTTTCTTCGATATTAAAGGAGATAATTGTTTTGGCTTCTATGGCAATTTTGATAATCATTGTCAGTCTTAAGAAATTTAAAATAAGATTAGAATAAAACTTTTAAAATCAAATAAGATGTTAAAGTATCTTTTGGAAAAAGAGTTTAAACAGTTTTTCAGAAATAAGTTTCTGCCTAAAATCTCCGTTGTATTACCCTTTGTTGCAATGTTGATTTTTCCTCTTGTTGCCAACTTCGAGATTAAGAATTTAAACCTTCATGTTGTTGACCATGATAAAAGTTCATATTCAAACAGACTAATAAATAAAATAATTTCATCAGGATATTTCCGGCTTACCGGGATTTCAGATAGTCATGATTTGGCATTCAAAGATGTTGAGGATAATAAAGCAGATTTGATTCTTGAGATTCAACCAAATTTCGAAAGAAATATTGTGAAGGAAAATCAATCAAAGGTTTTGATATCGGCAAATGCAGTCAGCGGAGTTAAAGGAGGATTGGGAAGCTCATATCTTATGTCTATTGTCAATGATTTCAGTAGTGAAATAATTAATGAAAGAGGCCCTGATCCGAAACTATTATCAGGGTTTGGAGTATCTGTTATCCCTCGGTTTTGGTTTAATCCTTCACTAGAATATTTTGTTTTCATGATACCGGCTTTACTCGTTATGATCCTGGCTATAGTTGGCGGTTTTATCCCTGCATTGAATATTGTTGGCGAAAAAGAAAACGGGACTATTGATCAAATCAATGTTACCCCTATCAGAAAGTTTGACTTTATTCTTGCTAAATTAATTCCATTCTGGGTAGTTTGCTTTGTTGTTCTTAATATCAGTATGTTGGTTGCCTGGCTATTTTATGGATTTAGTCCTGAGGGTAGTCTGCTTACTATCTACCTGTTTGTTTCTGTTTTTGTACTAGCGATTTCAGGTTTTGGCCTTGTTATTTCCAATTATGCCAGGAACATGCAGCAGGCAATGTTTATGATGTTTTTCTTTGTTCTCACTTTTATATTTATCAGTGGACTTTATACCCCGGTCAATAATATGCCTCAATGGGCACAGCTTCTTAGTTATCTTAGTCCGCTAAAATATATTATTCTGGTGATCAGAATGATTTATCTTAAAGGAAGTATATTGACCGAATTACTGACTGAATTATTTGCATTAATTGGGTTTGCACTTTTCTTTAACGGCTGGGCAGTTTTAAGTTACCGGAAGAAATCAAACTAAAATGGAATTCAATTATTGGTGTTATTGCCTGAATTCCATTTTTGTAAGGACTTCATGATTAGTCAATAGTTTAGGAAAGTTATTCCTTTTCATGGATCTGACAGGATTTATGTCTATACCACCTCTTCGGGTGTAAAGGCATGACACTGTTAATTCAGATGGGTTGTAAATATTTATTAATCTTGTAAATATCATTTCACATATTTCTTCATGGAAATGATTTTCATTTCTTAATGAAACTATGTATTTCAGGAAGGCACTCTTGGCGGGTAATTTCTTGCTTTTCATACTTATATAAACTGAACCCCAGTCAGGCTGCAGGGTTATTTTGCAATTGCTTCTTAAAAGATGAGAACCCCATTTAAGCATTCCTGAAGATGATGAATCATTGAGGAGGCAAGTATTTTCAGAATAATCATCAAATGATACTGATTTGATCTCATCACTATTTTCTAAAATTAAGTATCCTGAAAACTCATCTTGTTTTTTACAAGCATTACAATCAAAATAGGATGCCTTCACTTCAGTTTTAAGTACTGTCGACAAATCTTTGATAATAATAGGAATAACCTCATTTAACCCTTCTTCAACAGATAATCCGTATCTGTCCATGTTGAATGAATTAAGATACAGCTTTAAAGATTTGCTTTCTACTAAGAATTCACTTTCGGCAGAATACACTATTTTCAATATTCCGGTTACCGGTAATCCTGATTTTAATAAAAAACTGAATTCATAGGCATGCCAGACATCAACTCCGGTAAAATTCAGATTATCATTGTCTATGCCATATAATTGACGGTTTAAAATTCTTGGAACAGCAACCAGTACATTAGGATCATAATGCTGTGGATAATTGCTTTGCTTTCCCAGATGTGTTGATTCAATTTGCATATTCCTTTTGATTTTCATCTTTTATACTCCGGCTATTCCCCCAAAATAATTGATATGTAGCCGGGGACTAAACCTCCATCCTTTTTCTATAGCCAGTTCAACTGTAAGCATCCTTGTTTGTTTCAATTCGTCAGGTGTACTTCCCAGAGGCATTAATACAATATCGTCAGGCTTCCAATTAGTCAGGCGAGATAGAAATGTATCTTCAATTTCTTTTATTTCATCATGGTTTTGTACCACAAATTTTAATTGAAAATCTTTATCAGGATGTACCTTACAATGATCGATGATAGATTGGATAGCCCCTGTGTTTAATCTTACACTTTCAAGATAATCAATATCTAAATTTGTAGTAATGTTCTGTTTTTTTATTTTTTCTATTGTTGGTACTGAATTCTTAAGCTTTGGTGAAATGCTAAAGAAATCGATTTTTTCTATCAGTTTTTCATTATAAATAGTGCCGTTGGTTTCAACTGAATAATGAATCTTTCGTTCTTTCTCCAGCTCCCCAATTAAAAAGCATAATTTTTCAGATTGCAAAAGTGGCTCCCCTCCTGAAATAACAAGATGATTCATATTGCCAAGATTGTGAAGAATTATTTTCTTCAGTTTTTCAACCGATATTTTCAACTCATTAGTAACGTCGAAAGAAGCATATGGGGTGTCGCACATACTAACCTGTCCGTCAGGAAGATTCCACATGCACCTTAAATTACATCTTGATGTACGAAGGAAAAGAACAGGTATTCCTGCCATTTTCCCTTCCCCCTGTATCGTTCCCGATATTTTAAATCCGGTTGAAGGAAAATTATTGATTATTGTTCCTTTATCGTTTTTAGTGATTGGAAAAACTGCTTCAGGAGCAAGTAGTATATATTTTTTATCCATTTTGTATTAAGAATTTTGTAAATGAAGAACTAAATAAGTGATGTGTCTATAACTCCTGCTTCTTCAAATGCTTTCTTCCTGAGTAAACAGCTGTCACATTTTCCGCATGGTTTTACCCCTCCTCTATAGCAACTCCAGGTATTGCTCCAGTCAACTCCCAGCTCATCGCCTATAAGTATTTCTTCTGACTTTGTTTTGAAGAGAAATGGTGCATGGATAGATATTTTCTTGTTCATTTCTGCTCCCATAACTGTACCAAGATTTATTGTGTTTTCCATCGATTTGATGAACACTTCACGGCAATCAACATATCCGGAATAATCGACCTGACTGACTCCAATGAATATATCCTGAGACCCTATAGCTTCTGCATATGAAGCTGCAATTGAAAGGAAAACCATATTACGGGCAGGAACATAGGTAAGTGGAATTTCATTTGCAGAAACATTACCGTCTTCAATGTCCATTGAATTATCAGTCAACGAACTGCCTCCCCACAGATTGAGTTTTAAGTCAATGATTTTGTGATCTTTTGCTCCGATGTCTTTAGCTGTTTTAATAGCACATTCAAGCTCCTTATTATGTTTTTGTCCATAATTAAATGAAAGAGCATATACATCAAATCCTTTGCTTTTTGCTAAATGTATAATTACTGTAGAATCCAGTCCCCCGGAGAGTAAAACAATTGCTTTCTTCATTTCCTTAGTTTTGTTTATAGACAGGATGGTTACGAACTGTCTTTTTATTTCCGCAAAGATATAAAATTAAATCGACTTTGTTTTTCCTGCCTTTTCTTCTGAAGGTATGATACTGTAATATACGAACCTGTTTACAGGAGTTGGAACCCTAAATTTAATTCCTAAATTAACAACTGTACCGTTTTGATATTCTATTTCTGAAGGTCTGCCTTCCCTGACATCTCTTGTTAGTGATGATGTTGAATCAGGAGGATAAGTGTCAAGGTTTTGCATAGTTCTTTCAACAAGCTCTGGAGAAAGTTTTATACCTGCTGCAATAGCAACATCAAAAATTTCTTTGTACAACTCATATACTAGTGTCCGGGTTTCGGGGAATGTTCTCAATTCACCATAATTTGTATTCGTTACAACAAGAAGAGCACTTGAGCAGATCATGATGAATTTCTTCCAAAGCTCTGCCTGGATGTCTTTTGCTACGATGTTGGTTATCTCAGCTTCGTTGAATAACTTATTTAAAATGGTAATCCTTTCAGTGTTACTATTATCGTATTCTCCATAGACAATAGTCGGGTCAAGCCCCATATGTGATATTACCCCGGGACTTTCTATTTTGCAGAATGTCCTGCATAATCCACCAAGAACATTTCTCTTTGGTAAAAATTCAGTAAGTTCTTCATAGGCTAACACTCCATTTTGAGTTGGCAGAACAATTGTGTTTTCATTAATAATAGAGTAGATCTTTTCAGCTATTTCTTTAACCTGCCAAGCTTTGGTGCATACAATTATCAGTTCAGACTCTTTGACACAATTTAAATCATCTGTTGCTTTAGCCGGATTAATTTTGAAATCTCCTTTAATACTTTTAACGATAAGACCATTCTTTTGGATTGCTTCAAGATGTTTTCCTCTGGCAATGAAAGTTACATCATTTCCGGCAAGGGCAAGTCTTCCTCCAAAATATCCTCCTACGCCTCCTGTTCCTATAATTGAAATTTTCATTAGATCTAAACTATTGTTATCCCTTGCTTTTTCAAAAGATCAACACCCATTTCCCTGAGCTTATATTTTTGAATCTTTCCGCTTGCTGTCATTGGAAATTCTTTAAGGAAGAAAATGTATTTTGGAATCTTGAATCTTGAGATTTTACCTCTGCAGAAATCTTTTATATCTTCTTCTGAAAGGTTTTTTCCTTCATGTAAGATTATGAATGCTCCAACTTCCTCACCATATTTAGGACTTGTAATCCCTGCTACCTGCACATCTCTTATCTCAGGCATCAAATACAAAAACTCCTCAATTTCACGGGGATATATGTTTTCGCCCCCCCTTATAATCATGTCTTTTATACGTCCTGTTATCTTGAAATTCCCTTCCGGAGTTTTTACACCTAAATCACCGGAATGTAAGAACCCGTTTTTATCTATTATAGCAGCTGTTGCTTCAGGATTTTTATAATATCCTTTCATTATGTTGTAGCCCTTACAGCACATTTCACCCTGTACCCCAACCGGAACTTCTTCATCTGTTTCAGGATTGAGAACTTTTACTTCTATTCCCGGCAACTCACGTCCGACGGTTGTTACTTTCACTTCAAGTGAATCGTCGGCATGTGATTGAGTCATTCCAGGTGATGTTTCTGTAAGACCATACACTATTGTTATGTCTTTCATATTCATCTTTTCAATCACAGCCCTCATTGTTTCAATCGGACAAAGCGAACCGGCCATTATACCAGTACGCAAACTCGACAGGTCAAACATGTCGAACATTGGGTGATTCAACTCTGCGATGAACATAGTGGGAACACCATACAGGGCAGTACATTTTTCTTTTTCAACAGATGCCAGCACCAACAGTGGATCAAATGATTCAATCATTACAACGCTGCATCCGTGAGTAATTATTGCCATCATGCCAAGGACTATACCAAAACAATGGAATAATGGAGGTGGAAGGCATACTATATCTTTATTAGTAAATTTCTGACATTCTCCAATTCCAAATCCGTTATTTAGAATATTTACATGAGTGAGCATAACTCCCTTTGGAAACCCTGTTGTTCCTGATGTATACTGCATGTTAACTACATCATAAGGGCTAACGTTCAGCTTGGCAAACTCAAGCTCCGAATCATCAATATGCTCTCCAAGCAAAATCAACTCCTGAGTGTTAAACATACCCCTGTGTTTCTCAGGACCAATAAATACCACGTTTTTGAGATATGGAAATTTCTCACTCTTAAGAAAACCTCTCTCTGAAGTTGCAAGCTCAGGGACTAAGTTCTTTAATATTTGAATGTAATCACTATCTCTCCATCCATCAATAATACATATCGTATGAAGATCAGAATTTTCCATCAGATATTGCAGCTCGTGCGATTTGTAACTTGTATTTACTGTTACAAGTACAGCTCCTATTTTTGCTGTGGCAAATGTAAATGTAAGCCAGTCAGGAACGTTGGTTGCCCAAATGCCTACATGGTCTCCTTTGCCTATTCCAAGATAAAGCAATCCTTTTGCCAGAGAGTCAACTCTTTTGTTAAATTCACTATATGTAAATCGCAAACCTCTGTCTGCATAAATCATGAAATCTTTATCCGGAGTTTCAAATGCCCATTTTTCCAGAAATCCGCCAAGTGTATTTTCAATAAGTTCCATAGCTATACCGATTAAAATGGTGCATATACAACTGCTAATATTTTAGCAGGTTTCTCAGCATATACATGTACATTGTGGTTGATTACCGAGTCGTAATATATGCTGTCGCCTTCATGCAAAACATATATGTCTTTCCCATAGTTAATTTCTACTGCTCCCTCTAATACATATATAAATTCCTCACCTTCATGTGAAGATAGCATGTAGTCATTAACATTTCCGGGTTGAATATCAATAATAAAAGGTTCCATGTGCCTGCCAGATTTATTGCTGGCAAGCGGAAAGAAGTCCATGTGAGAGCGGGCTTTTATGTTTTTATTTGAAAAGCTGGCACCTTTATTTTTCTCTCCCGCAAGAGTTACAACCGGACCAAGTTGCTCGGTGTCATCAAGAAATGTTCCTAACCTTACACCTAATGATCTGGCTATTTTGATGAGAGGTGCAAGTGAAGGTATTATTTTATTCTCTTCTATCTGAATGATTTGTTCTTGATCGAGATTACTCCTGACAGCCAGTTCTTCAATATTAATTCTTTTTAATTCTCTGATCTGACGTATCTTTTCTCCTACATTTTTTACTTTAGGCATTGCATTAATTATTAGTTGTTAGTTAACAAAAATAGTAATTTTATTATCAGTTAATATAATCAACTAAATCAAATGCAAAATAAAGAGATGCAATTATTTATAACATCTCTTTATTTTTCTGTTAAATCCAATGCAGATACTTGAAATCAAATCTGTGAGGAAGAAGATTATTTTTAGGGAATACCCTAATTCCATATCCGTAACTTCCTGGATTCATTATTGTCAGGTCAAGTTTATAGGTGCATAAATTGTTTTCAATATGTGAAACGCTAAATTCGTGCTTTTCCATAAAAACAATCTTTTCTTCTATCTTTTCTGAGATTACAATTTCAACTCCTATTTCATCACTCGACAATCCATTTAAGTCAAGAACTACCTGAGCAGGATGGTTTTCACCTATCTTATATGTGTGGTTTATACCATGTTCAATTGATGCTTCAACTAACTTAATGCCGTCCCATTTTTCAGCTATCTTGCCTTTCCAGTCTGATATTTCCCTGGCAGCAGCGAAATCATTCCTGATCAGCATTCTGTATCTCTCTGCTTGTGGATTGTAAAATTTCTCAATGTAATCATTCAATTGGCGACGCATAGTGAAGTTAGGTGCAACCTCAGATATTGTATTTTTCACAAAAGAAACCCATGTTTCTGATACACCCTTTTTGTTCTTTTTATAATAAGCAGGAACTATTTCCTGTTCAAGTATATTATAAATAGTTTCAGCATCGAGCTCATCCTGGAATTCAGGTACGTCGAATGATTGTTCCATTGGCAAAGCCCATCCTGCCTCAGGTTTGTAGCCTTCTACCCACCATCCGTCAAGAACAGAGAAATGAACTGTTCCGTTCATTACTCCTTTTTCACCGCTGGTGCCCGATGCTTCCAACGGTCGGGTAGGAGTGTTCATCCATATATCTACTCCCTGTAGCATCATCTTGGCAAGGTTCATATCATAATTCTGGATGAACATTATTTTTCCAATGAACTCAGGCCTTTTAGATGTTTCAACAATGTATTTAATCAAATCCTGTCCTCCCTTGTCTGCCGGGTGTGCTTTCCCGGCAAAAATAAATTGTACCGGATGCTCAGGATGATTGACTATCTCATTTAACCTTTCAAGGTTTTTAAACAAAAGATACGCTCTCTTGTATGTTGCAAATCTCCTTGCAAAACCTATCGTCAGCGCATTAGGATTGAACTGGCTTAAGGCCTCATTAATCAACTTAGGATTTTCATTTCTTGTTATCCAGTTATCTGCAAAACGCTGCTTTATATATTCTATAAGCTTGATTTTAAGCTTTTGTTTTGTATTTGCTATTTCTTCATCAGGCACATCCTGTATCTTTTGCCAAACCTTCATGTCACTCTGACTTTCAGGAAAATTACGGCCAAAATATTTTTTGTGAAGTTCTTTCCATTCTTTTGCTGCCCATGTTGAATAATGGACACCGTTTGTTACATATCCAATGTGAAGTTCCTCAGCCAGATAGCCAGGATAAAGCTCTTTCAAAATTTCTTTGCTTACGTCACCATGAAGCTTACTAACACCGTTTATATTTTGCGACATATTAGCAGCAAGATAACTCATATTGAAATGATCTTCTGTTGGCAGTGCTTTCCCAAATTGAATAAATTCATCCCACGATAGCTGAATCATCTCAGGCAAATGACCTAAGTATGACTTCAGTAAGTCGACATGAAATGCATCATGCCCGGCAGGAACAGGTGTGTGTGTAGTAAATAGTGTAGATGACTTAACTACTTCCTTTGCTTCGTTGAAAGTAAGATTATTGTTTTGAATCAACATCTTTATTCTTTCCAATCCAATGAAAGCAGCATGACCTTCATTGCAATGATATACATCGGCATTGAAGCCCAGAGCATTTAATACCCTGATTCCTCCAAAGCCAAGCAATATCTCCTGTTTCAGCCTGTTTTCATTATTTCCTCCGTAAAGATGGTGAGTTACAAAACGGTCCTCTTCACGATTGTTATCCAAATCTGCATCAAGAAGATAAAGTTTTATGCTTCCTACGTCAACCTGCCAAACCTTGGCAAGTAAATTTCTTCCCGGATATTCAACGTTTATAGTTAACCATTTGTCATCTATCATTACCGGTTGAACAGGAATCTTTGAAAATTCTTCTGCTTCATAATTTGCTATCTGTTCACCTCTGTTATTTAATGTCTGCTTGAAATATCCGAATCTGTATAATAATCCGATTCCCACCATGTTCATCTTTGAATCGGAAGCTTCTT
>CAYUEI010000069.1:0-12581 GCA_964443445.1 uncultured Prolixibacteraceae bacterium
CAGTAACGTTATCAATGCTATAATAGGAATAAACTTTTTCATACATTGAAAATTTTAATCAATTAAAATACTAATTTGATATTAAAACCAATACGTCTTGTTGATGGCGCTGCATCATACTCAACACCTAACACGTTAGTTGCTCCGTAAGTACTTACTTCAGGATCGAAATTAGTATGTTCTGGAATAAACGGTGTATAGAACCACAAGTTTCTTGCTGTTACACTTAAATTAATCTGACTGAAAGGTGATTTCTTAAGCCAAGATTCAGGTAGAGTATAACCAAGAGAAATCTCACGAAGTCTAAGCGTTGTTGCATCATATATCTGCCACTCGGCAACAGAGTTAATTGCAAAAGTACTTAAACCGCTACTGAAATATAAATCATTTGTTGTTACCTGAGTAGTATTTTGAATTTTGTTACCACTTGCATCAAGTATTGGTTCCAATGTTGAAGCATCAGCATAAACTCCAGGAATTATCTGAGTCTTTTCACGATCTTCAGTATCAAGTGTTACTCCACGACCAAGAAGAGTTGATATAGAGTTTGAATATAAATCACCGCCATATTTCAGGTCAATCAGGAATGATAATGTAAACCCATATGCAGTTATTGTATTGGTCATACCTGCCATGAATTTTGGATTTGGATCACCTACTATCTGAAGCTCGTCGTCAGGAATCATGAATCCAGTTGAAGGATCAATCAAAATATTACCTTCATCATCTCTTGCAGATGCTTCACCATATAATACACCATAAGGTTGACCTACTATAAGTGCTGATTTTGGATCACCAAATAGCTCGTTAATATATGCAAGTGAATCATCACCTACGATACTTAGAACTTTATTGACATTCTTTGTAAATGTTAAACGCATATCCCAGTCAATCTTTTTAGTATCAACAGGTTTAGCCATTACTGAAATTTCAATTCCCTTATTGTTTAGTTCTCCAACATTTGTAACCATCTGATAATAACCGGAAGAAGAAGGAACAATAATTGGATAAATCTGATCTGTAGAATTACTGTTATATAATGCTACGTCGAAATTTAATCTGTTTTTGAAGAAATTTAATTCTGCTCCTACTTCAAAGTCTTCTTTATATTCAGGAGTTAAGTTCGGGTCAAATGAATTGTCAGGTGTATACATGTATGACTGACCCATAAATGGTCCGCCTAATTCATATATATCATAAACCATATAAGGATCAGCATCCATACCTACTTTACCCCAGCTTGCCCTTACTTTACCGAAACTCAAAATGTCACTTTCCATTCCAAATGCATCAGTGAAAATAAATGATGCATCGATTGCAGGATAGAAATATGAATTATTTGCTTTTGGAAGAGTAGAAGACCAGTCATTTCTGCCTCTTAATGTTAAGAATGCCCAGTCTTTATAATTAACTGTTACTTCACCAAGAAGACCTGCCAAACGGCGTTTTGAATAACCTCCACCTATTGCTACAACATCTTCTGTATTATCAATATCATAAATACCTTCTACTATGAAACCAAAACCACGATATGCCTGACGATTTGTTTGTCTCTGGTTGTGATTCAAACCAATCAAACCATCGATGCTTAAACCTGAAACGATTTCCTTGTCGAAATTAAGGAATAACTGTGATTCAAGTTCTGTTGACCTGAACATATCTTCAGTAATACCTCCGCTTTTCCCAAACATTGCAGCTCTTGAACCTATGTCAATTATTTCAGAACGATCCTGGATAAAGGCATTGAAACCATATTTATATGTAAGGTTCAACCAGCTGGCGATATCATATCTCAAATTTACATTCCCTGAAATACGATCCATCCCTGTAATAATCTGATTGTGCTTCCATGACCATAAAGGATTGTCAAACTGGTCACCGTTAGGCTGCATTGGAAATCCTGTTAACGGATTTTCATATGGATCCATGATCCAATTACGACCAAGATATAAGGCTCGTGCAAATGATGATGCACCATAACCATCTGAAGATTGGTTATTACCAAAGATACCTCCTACCTGGTTTGTATTTGAATATGAAACTGAAGCACCTGCTGTCAGCTTCTTCCACAATTTAATGTTTCCACCAACACTGATACTTGTTCTGTTGAATTTTGAATAAGGAACGTAACCATCATTTCTTGAATCAGAAATTGTAAGGTTATACGATGACTGGTCATTGCTACCTGCTACGTTAACTGAATTATCGAAGGATATACCTGTTTTAAATAAGTCAGCAACATTATTAGGCTGAGCCTCATAAGGTATTTTATTGCCCCAATCAAATGCAGCTGAATAACCAGACCATGTTGGAATTGAATCTCTTGAATCAAATCTGGGACCCCATGATCCGTTTGAATTAGAATATCCCATTGATGAACCCGGACCATAAGTGTTCTGATAATCAGGTAAACTTGAAATTGATTCAAAGTTAACAGAACTGTTTAATGTTATAGAAAATTTCTTTGCCCTTGCACTTCCTGATTTGGTTGTAATAAGAATTACACCATTCTTCGCCCTTGATCCGTATAGTGCAGCTGCAGCTGCTCCTTTTAATACAGAAGTCGATTCAATGTCGTTCGGATCCAATGTTCCAATACCACTACCGTAAGCACCTCCACCGGTACTCATACTTGTAGTACTTATAAAATCATTGCTGTAAGGTATACCGTCAACAACAAATAAAGGCTGGTTATCTCCCGAAAATGAAGAGTTACCACGAATGGTAATTCTGGTTGCCGATCCCGGTGCACCTCCGGTTGAACGGATTTCAACTCCCGCTACTTTTCCGTCAAGCGCCCTCAACATGTCATTTTCAGATTTCTGCAACATCTCTTCTGATGCAACTTCTGTCGATGCATATCCCAGAGCTTTTTTCGCTTTGGAAATACCGAAAGCTGTTACCACAACTTCATCAACAGAAAATGCAGCTTTTTTCAACTCCACTGAAATACTTGATGATGAGCCAATCTCAATTTCTTGGGTCGCAAATCCAACAAAAGAAAACCTTAATGTCTTGGCGTCTTTAGCTACACTTAAAGAGTACTTACCATCGATATCTGTAACAGTACCAATGCTAGTCCCCTTAACGACAACCGATACACCCGGCAACGTACTACCATCATCGGAGTCAGTTACCGTACCGGTAATTGTCCGACTTTGGGCAAAAACTACATGTACCCCGCATAGTAGCAGGCATGTAAGTAAAAGCGCAAATTTTCTCATAAAAATTTAAATTTAGGTTAATAAAAAGACTATCTCGCAATTTCTTAGATTATTAGATTATTATGTGAAAACTATTGAACCATGATATTTTATTTTATATCAATATTTTTTTAAATAGTATAATATATTAAAATAAAACAACTATTGATTATTAATAGTTTCAACATAAAATGAATAATTATACATTTATTTTGATTAATATTCGAGATATTAATTACTTCTAAATATACTTCGTAGGAGTAAAATTAAAAAAAATTAACATTTAGCAATGTATTTTACGCTATTTTTAAGGTAGACCATGAAAAAAATATCAGTTCAATTATTTATAGTCATAAAACTAAACAAAACTATAATTCTCTTTTTATTGATCCAATCCTCTATAAAAGTTATTAACTTTATTAATATACAATCTGTTATATTTGAGTATTTCTATATCTGAGTCCAAACTCTATTAGTACATTATTGGTTTACCCTAATATTCCCCATTTATTAAAAAACTCTTAATTTTGATTCCATCAAGTATAATTGATCAATATTTGATATCTTTTATATGAAAATGTCATCAAAAATAAAACAACTCTAACTTATTGTATTAATTAAGGAAGTAAAATAATTAAAATTTGAATTCCTTTAACCACTTTTTCAGCTCTTCCCCGGTTGATTCATCCTTTAAACCAAATATCAAATTCGTTTTTATGAAATCAAGTTTGTTCCCTATATCATATCGTATTCCATCAAAACAATATCCGTAGAAGTCATGGTCTTTTAACATCAACCTCATTGCATCGGTCAGCTGAATCTCATTATTTATGCCCGGTTCTGTCTTTTCCAGATATTCAAATATTTCAGGATTGAATATATACCTGCTTGCAAATGCCATGTTTGAGGGCGCTTTTTCAGGTTTCGGCTTTTCTACAAAACCATTTGCTTTATATAAACCCTCTTCTATCTCTACCCCATCGATTACTCCGTATTTATGAACTTTCTCTTTACTTACTTTTTCAAGTGCAACAACCGAACTATTATATTTATAGTATTTATCCAGCAATTGCTTTGTTACAGGCTCATTATTATACCCCTCCATCAATGTGTCTCCAAGAAGTACAGCAAAAGGCTCATTTCCTATATAAGATTTCGCATGCATGATTGCATGTCCTAAACCTTTTAATTCTTTCTGCCATACAAAATGAATGTTGGCCATCGATGTTATCTTCCTGATTTTTTCAAGTTGCTCAAAATTTCCTTTTTCTTCCAATGCCCTTTCCAATTCCCAGCTCCGGTCAAAATATTCTTCAATTGCCCTCTTACCTCTTCCAATTATCATCAGGATATCTGTAATCCCCGAATTTACTGCCTCTTCTACTACATATTGAATTACCGGGGTATCAACTACCGGAACCATCTCTTTTGGCTGTGATTTTGTTACAGGCAGAAATCGAGTACCGAAACCTGCTGCCGGTATTACAGCTTTTCTTACTATCATTTGTTATCTTTTTGAACGTTATTAGATACTATCTGAGGTTTTATTACCTCTATCCCATTGGTACTTAAATTTTTTACCAGCTCCTGATATTGCTCTTCATTCTTATATGTCCCTATTATTGCTCCTCCGGATCCGGTAAACTTGGCGCTTGCTCCCGTAAACCTTGCCAGCCTGACCATCAACTTGTTTTCCTCCGATATTTCCAGCAATGATTCCCTGATATCGTAATTTTTGTTTATAAGTTCATGTATACTTTCATGATCGTTGTTTTTCAACGCTTCCCTGAAATCCTCCGTCAGCTTTGCCCATTCCTTCATCGCCTGATGAACTTTCGATTCTCCTATATCATACCTCGCTCTCAAATTGTTATGGGTAACTTCCGACCCTTGCGACTGATCTGTTCTATAGGCTATATACAACGAAGGCAAATTGCTGAAATCCAACAAACTATAATCACCATACCCTTGCCGCATCATCGCATCTCTGTTGAAATCCATGAAAACAGGATGCTCAAATGCCTGTGCTACCCTGTCCTGCAAACCTGCCGATATTCCCAGCTGGTCTTTTTCTACCGATAATACCAGATTAGCAAGTATAGGTCGAGGTATATCAACACTGAAAAATTGCATCAATGCTTTCATTCCGGCAGTAATTATTGCACTCGATCCAGCAAGTCCCAGCCTTAAAGGTATATCAGAACTGTAGCTCATCGTGAAATTCTTCTTTTCCGGTTTTATTGAATTGGAAATACAATATTTATGAAAGGTGACAATAACGGCCTGCAATAAGCGAACACCTCCGTAATATCCGTTTAAGCTAATATTATAAACCAGATCCTCCAGCGAATCATAAACCGGACAATCAAGCTTCTCAGGCTTTATCTCCAGCTTTGGCGTTTGATATAATTTTATATTGGCTGAAAAATTACTGAAAACAAAAGCTATTGTTTTCCCGTAATAACCATCGGAGGGATTACCTATTAATGCAGCCCTGGGATAGGATTTTGTTTCAATTATCATGGTATTGTGTTAGAATTAATATTTTACTATCGATGATATAGCTTTGAATACAGGGTTCTTAGCATCTCTCGTAAGCTCAAAAAGAATCGATTCAGTATTTGTTATTAATATTCCTTCCTGCTCCATCCTCTTCAATCCAACTTTTATACTTTCCTTTTTTTTTGATGATATACAATCGACAACCAACACCGGATTATAACCTTTGTTCTTTAAATCTATTGCTGTCTGAAGTACACAAACATGGGATTCGATTCCACAAATAATTACATTCTTCTTGTTCAATCCTTCCAAAGCCTGATTGAATTTCTCTTCATCACAACAGCTGAATGACGTTTTTTCTATAAATGAAAACTCATCATGATTGATAATCAAATCATTTACTGTCGGACCCAATCCTTTTGTATATTGCTGTGTAAATATCATGGGAACTGCCAGCTCTTTTAAGCCTTTCAGCAGCTTTCCCGTATTCTTAATCAACTCTTTGTTTTTTCTCATAGCAGGAACCAATCGTTCCTGAAAGTCAATAAATAAACCAATGCTTTCTTCTTGTAAAATCCTCATATTTTGTTCTGTATTATTTCTGTGCCTGTTCTCTTGATTTATGCCCCAGGTACCCTCCATGATGACGCCTGGCATAATCAGCACTGGTAAAACCAATTTTCTTCATCATCATAACCATCAGTGCATCTCCGATTACGGTCATTACTGTAGTGGAAGTACTTGGCGTTAAGCCCAAAGGGCATACCTCAGCCGGGTTCCCGGTATGAATTGTTGCCAGACATCTCTTCGATATTTCACTCTCATTATTACCTGTAATCAGGATAAATGGTAACCCCGGGTGTAAGTTTTCCGATAAATCTATCAGTTCTATTATTTCCCTTGTCTTCCCTGAATTTGAAATTAACAACATTACATCTTTGCATGATATTACCCCCAAATCTCCATGCTGAGCATCGCTTGGATGAAGAAACAACGACGGTGTGCCTGTCGAACTGAAAGTAGTGGCAATATTTTGTGCTATCTGTCCGGCCTTACCCATTCCGCTTATAATAAGCTTCCCTCCTTCAATATGAACCTTCTGATATATTATTTCGATGGCTTTCTCAAAATCTTCGGTAACAGGTATATTGTTTATTGCATTTGCCTCATGTGCAAATATTTGTCTTATATTTTCCATTAATAATTCTTTTTCAAAAAAAATATTATAACGAAAATAGGTAAATCCAATCAATTATTAATCGAATTTTTATAATTTCGAACCCACAAATCAAGTAGGGTTTTGAAAATGAGTGAAAAAAATTGGCTTGTGATATTAAATCCAAATGCCGGGGGGAGACAAGCAGAGAGAGATTGGCCTAATATCGAACAGGAACTTATTAAGGAAGGATTCATTTTTGAAGTGGCCAAAACCGAAGGCCCGTCACACGCAGTCCAAATTACCGATAATAAAATTCAGGAAGGTTACCGCAAGATTATTGCTATCGGCGGCGACGGAACTTTACATGAAGTCGTTAATGGTATCATGAAACAAAAGCATATTTCTACCGAACAGATACTTCTTGCTTTAATTTCTGTGGGCACAGGCAACGACTGGATTAAAACTCATAATATTTCAGCTGACTATAAAACTGCTATTCAGCAAATTAAAACAGGTAATACTATTCAGCAGGATGTTGGTAAGATTATTTACAGAAATGGTTCTGAAAAAACTGAAACCCGATATTTCATTAATTCTGTCGGCATAGGTTTCGATGCTAAAGTGGTGGAATATATTCTTCCTATGAAAGCTAAAGGCAAATCATCGAAATCGGAGTACATGCTCGGACTTATTAAGTCGCTGTTTACCAATAAGAATGTCAGCGGAGAATTAAAACTTGACACTGAGACCATTACTACCAAGCTATATAACTTGTCGGTTGGCCTTTGCAAATTCAAAGGCGGGGGATTTAAAATGCTGCCTAATGCTGTTCCTGATGATGGCAAGCTCGACATTACCCTTGCTTCAAGAATTTCCAAGGCTAAATTGATTAGTGCATTACCTAAAATATTCGGAGGAAAGGTTGAAGAAATAAGATACTTTAAGTTTTTCCAAACCCAGGATCTTAAACTTAATATTTCAGGACCTATGTGTACTGAAGCTGATGGCGAGTTTCTCGGCCATTATCCTTTGCAGGTTTCTATTATTCCAAACAAAATAAAACTCATATCTAATTTTAAAACAAGTCTGAACTAATATTTATTAACTTGCTTTATTATTGATGAAAAAGGGTATTTTTATTATTCTTGGTATCATTTCTTTAATACTTGGTATCATTGGTATTTTTATACCCGGACTACCAACAACCCCTTTCCTGCTATTATCAGCTTCCCTTTTTATAAAAAGTTCGGCTAAATTATATAACTGGCTTATAAGGAATAAATTTCTGGGAACATATATCTCTGACTATTACAACAATAAAGGGTTAAGTAAACTAACCAAAATATTTTCTGTTTCCTTAATGTGGATAATGACTTCCGTTTCTGTGTTCCTTATTTTCAATACTTTAATTCCAAAAATACTGGTTGTTATCCTTGCCTTAATCGGAACTGTTGTTATGGGCTTTGTAATCCCAACTGTCAAAAAATAAATCAATCTGAAAAGTAAGTTCATAAAAAAAGCAGGCTATTATACCTGCTTTTCAAATTGCTAATATGTTTTATTTTCTTTTCATACTCTGCTGTTGCTTTGCCATTTCTTCCAGCTTCATCTGGAACTTGGATTTAACAACAGGTTTCTTCTTATTTGCATGAAGCTGAGCCCTTACTTTATCTTCATCAATAAACCTTCTGATTATAAAGATTTGTCCTATTGAGAATAAGTTTGAAAGAGTGTAATAATAACTCAACCCTGACGAATATGAGTTCAATACAAACATGAAGATTATTGGCATAAAATACATCATATACTTCATCCCGGGCATAGCACTGGTATCCTGATTTGTACCGCTGATTTTGGTTTGAAGTATTGTTGTTGCTGTCATCAACAAAGTGAAAAGACTGATATGATTTCCATATATACTACTCAGCAACGGGATATTTGCCGTCCACGATACAATAGAATCATAAGTTGACAAGTCAGTTGCCCAAAGGAAACTTTGCTGTCTTAACTCGATAGACCCCGGAAAGAAGAAGAACATAGCCATAAGAATCGGCATTTGAAGCAATAATGGCAAACAACCTCCCATTGGATTAACTCCAACCTTCTTGTACAAAGCCATAGTGGCCTGTTGTCTTTCCATTGCCTTTTCAGGAGGAAATTTCTTGTTTATCTCATCAATTTCAGGCTTCAAAACCTTCATCTTGGCCTGAGATGTATATGTCTTGTATGTAGGGAAGAATACAATTATCCTGATAAGTATTGTCAATATGAGTATAATAACTCCAAAATTTGAAATACTATTCTTGAGAAAATTAAACACAGGAATGATCAAATACCTGTTTACCTCTCTTACTATAGGCCACCCAAGATCAATCATCTTGTCAAAATCAGCGTTATAATCCTTAAATGACAGATAATGGTTTGGTCCGAAATAAAATGACATTCCATATTCCTGAGTTGGCTTTGCTTCAAACGGCAAACCTAAGTCTGATTTAAACGCAGCAACGTAATCCGATTTTAAATCTTTCTTTTCAGTTGATACCAAGGCATTTGGGAAAGCATCATCCGCCATCAGTATTGTTGAGAAGAACAGCTGTTTGTATCCAACCCACTTAACCGGGGTGGTCAACTCTTCATTATCAGATTTATTTGTTTTCAGGTGTTCAACTTCAGCGTCCTTATATTTATAGTACATGGTAGTGTACCTGTCTTCCCCATAGTTTGAAGCCCTTTCCTGACGCGGAACATCAAAGTTGAAATTCATGCTGAGATAGCCGGTATTGGTATTGATTACTTTGTCCATACCCACCATCCTTATGTCGTAACCTACTTGGTATGAGTTGTGTGTTATGGTATATACATAATCAATATATCTTCCGTTTCCTGCATCAAGTCTGAGTGTCAGTTCTTTACTTTCACCTTTATTCTTTTCATTAAATTTTACCCTTCCCTCTTTTCCTTTTGGAACAGAAGGACCGGTAACACTTAGATTTTGTGAACCGCCTATTGGCTTAAAATAAAATTCATCGGTTGAAATATTCCTGTTTTGCGCAAAGAAGCTAAGATTGTGTTTCGATTTACCTGCTTCAATCAAAAACAAGTCTTTCTGATTGTATCTTTTATAGTTCTTAAGCTCTACAGAATGAACCTTTCCCCCTTTTGTTGAAACTGTAAGACGGAGGAGATTATTTTCCAGAACTATAAACTCTTCATTTCCGCTTGCTGAAAGGTAGAAATCACCATACAGGTTTTTCATTTGATTTGCGGCAGAAGTGCTGTCTTCTGCAGCACTTACCGGAAGACTACTTTGTTCGGCAGCTTTTTGGGTGCTCAAAGCTTCAGCTTCTTGCTGCATCGCGCTTTGAACCAATGCTATGGAGTCTCTCCTATGCTTTGCAGCTTCTACTTCTTTCTTAGATGGTTTGTTGATGTAACTAAAAACCATTAATACTGCAAAAATTAATAGTATCCCAAACGTCGATTTTTTATCCATTCAAAAATTATTCTTTCGTTTATTAATAAGTATGCAATTTGTTCAATTATTACATCATTTTTGAAATTTTTGAATCATCAATAATCTAAATCCCAATTTTTGCTTTTCAATTGACAAATCTGCTAATAAGCCTGACAAATCTGCAAAAAAAATAATAAATTAAATAATCTTAAACCCAAAGATTATAAGTACTTAAAAATGATATAACAAAGGTCCCTTTTATAATGTGATTATTTTAAAATTCAATAAAAACGGCCTGATTTGCAGGCCGTCTTTTATCTTATTCATTATAATCAACGTCATCAATTACTCTGATTTTTTCTTTCAGATATACTATCTGTTCCTCGTTCATTGCAATCTTTTTCTCAACATCCTTTATCAGTGCCTCAGCGTTCTTTGAATCAGCAAAGAATCCAATATTGTTTTTCAAAGTAATAAGGTCATTTTCAAGGTGTTTGAGCTTAGTGGCATATTTATCCCTTTCAGCAAACATCTTGTTTTGTCCTTTTGAAGAAGTTTTCCAGTCGGTCATCTTATTCTTAAACCTCAATAAACTACGGTCTTTATCTTCAACGCGAAGATTATCAAACTGAATGTTAATTGCATCCCTGAACCGTTTTTGAATATCATTTTTATCCTGAATAGGTACATGGCCAATTTCAGCCCATGCTCTCTGGAAGTCTCTTAAAAGTTCAAAATCCTTTTCATCATTTCCTGATGTTTTAAAGTTAACCACTGCATCAATCAAATCGTTTTTCAGTTTAAGATTTTCAACCTCAACAGTATCCTTTGAATTGAAGAATTCAGATTTTTGTTTGAAGAAATAATCACACGCAACCCTGAAACGCTTCCAGACAATGTCTGACTGTTTTCTTGGTACAGGTCCTATATCTTTCCATTTCTTTTGAATACTGATATATTCCTCGGTAGTTTTCTTCCAGTCAGTGCTATCCTTCAATGCCTCAGCCTGTAAGCATAAATCAATCTTCAACTGCAGATTGTTATTCTGATCGTCTTTATGCTTTGAATAGAATTCTCTTTTCTTATCAAAAAATGCATCGCAGGCATTTCTGAAACGATCATATATTGTATTATTTTCTTTCTTAGGAGCAAAACCTATTGTTCTCCAATATTTCTGTAGTTCAACAAGTTCCTTCGATTTATCTTCCCAGTCCTTATGAGAACTCAATTCCATTGCAAGTATTTCTTCAACCTTTTCACACAAAGCAGTTTTTGCGTCAAGGTTTTTCTTTTGCGATTTTTTTCTGTTTTCAAAGAAATCCTGATGCTTCTTATTTATCTGAGTAGTAGCAGCCTTAAACCTCTCCCAAAGCTCCTCTTTCTTATCTCTTGGCACCGGACCAATTTCTCTCCATAAATCATGAAACTTTTGCAAGCTGTTAAATGATTTAACCACTGAAGGTTCAATGATCAAAGCTTCAGCCTTTTCGCAAATAGAAATCTTTTCTTCGAGGTTTCTCTTAAGGTCTAAGTCCCTGAGTTCTTTATTTATTTTGATATAATCATAGAAATTTTCAACATGATGATGGTAGTTTTCCCAAAGGTCTTTCATATTCGACTGAGGAACCAAGCCTATTTCTCTCCATTGTTGTTGTAAATCTCTGAATTCCTGGAAGGTCTTATTAATTGATTCTTTCCTGTTAACGAGAGTTTTTATTTCTTCAATAATCTCGTATTTTCTTTTAAGATTGTCTTCCTTTTCAGCTTCAATATCTTTGCTATGCTCAGCTTTCTTTTGTTTAAACTGCTGTAATAAAGATTTTAAATCTTGTTCATAAGGATCCTGTTCAGTTTTATATTCTTCCTCAAAACCACCTTCTTCAATGAATTTCTTCTTAAGATCCAGCTGTTTTTGTTTATGTTTTTTGTAAAAATTAATCTTTATGCTTTCAACCTGATTGACAATATCGAAGAAACTCTTTGTTTCCATCAGGGTACGAAGTTCGTTAATAAGCTCAATCTCTGAATAAGTTGAATAATCAACCTCAACTTCAGGGAGTTTTTCTTCGTCAAAACCTTCTAAATCAATCAATTCATCAATCTCTTCCTGAGCAATAGCCTGTGGAATAATGCTTTCTTCCTCTTTCGATTCCGGGATTTCAACTTCTGAAGCTTCCGCTTCGACTTCTTCTTCTACCTCTGCTTCAGTTTCAGCAATAACCTCGGATTCAATTTCCGGTTCTGCTTCAACTTCTTCTTCTAC
>CAYUEI010000070.1:0-12547 GCA_964443445.1 uncultured Prolixibacteraceae bacterium
TGCTGCTGTAGCTTCATTCCTGCTTGGAATTTATTCCTTTAACATGCCAAAATGCATACCTGATAAATCTCAAAAGAAAAAGGACTTTCTATCTGCCCTTGGATTAGATGCTTTTGTTTTATTTAAAAAGCCCAAAATGGCTGCTTTCTTTGTTTTTTCTATGTTTCTTGGTGCAGCACTGCAAGTTACGAATATGCTTGGAGAACCATTCCTGCTTGATTTCAGCAAAGATTATGCAAACACATTTGCAGTAACCCATCCGGGATTGTTAATGTCGGTCTCTCAGATATCTGAAACATTATTTATTCTTACCATACCTTTCTTCATGAGGAGGTTTGGCATCAAGAAAGTAATGCTAATCAGCATCTTTGCGTGGGTACTGAGGTTCGGATTATTTGGAATCGGGAATCCGGGAAATGGTCTGCCATTGCTTGTTCTTTCAATGATAATTTATGGAATGGCCTTTGATTTCTTCAACATTTCAGGTTCTTTATTTGTTGAAATGGAAACGACAACAAAGATAAGGTCAAGCGCACAAGGTATGTTTATGATTATGACCAATGGGATTGGCGCTACACTTGGAGGTCTTTTAAGTGGTTGGGTTGTTGATTTGTTTACCAAAGACGGAGTTAAAGACTGGCAAAGTATATGGTTTACTTTTGCTGCTTATGCTCTTTTCCTTGCAATAATATTCCCGCTTTTATTCAAATATAAACATGATCCTGAGGCAGTTAAAAATTATCAGGGTCATAATTAATTTAATTTACTTTAACAATGAAACAGTATCTGAATCTGCTTCAACATATTCTTGATAACGGAACATTAAAAAAAGATCGTACAGGCACAGGGACAATATCGACTTTTGGATATCAAATGCGTTTCGACCTTCAGAAAGGTTTTCCTGTTGTAACGACAAAGAAGCTTCACCTTAAATCAATAATACATGAATTATTGTGGTTCCTGAATGGCGACACAAATGTTAAGTATCTTCAGGACAATGGAGTAAGGATTTGGAATGAATGGGCAGACGAAAAGGGAGAACTTGGCCATATTTACGGATATCAATGGAGGTCGTGGCCTGATTATAAAGGCGGGCATATCGATCAGATAACAAATACCATTGAGACAATTAAAAATGACCCTGATTCAAGACGAATGATTGTCAGTTCATGGAATGTAGGCGATATTTGCAATATGAACCTTCCTCCGTGTCATGCTTTCTTTCAGTTCTATGTATTGGATGGGAAGCTATCATGCCAGCTTTACCAGAGGAGTGCTGATTCCTTTCTGGGAGTACCTTTCAATATTGCTTCTTACGCCTTACTAACAATGATGGTGGCTCAGGTTACCGGTCTGAAGGCAGGAGAATTCGTACATACTTTCGGCGACTTGCATATTTACACCAATCATTTGGAACAAGTTAAGTTACAGCTTACAAGAGAGCCGTATCCACTTCCACAGATGCTAATAAACCCTGAAGTAAAGAGCATATTTGACTTTAAATACGACGATTTCCAATTAATAGATTATCAGGCGCATCCCCATATCAAAGGTGATGTTTCAGTCTAAACATTTTATCATGAAATTTAAAAACATTTCAATAATAGTAGCTGTAGCTGAGAACTTTGCAATAGGCAAGAATAATGATCTACTGTTTCATCTACCTGATGACCTCAAAAGATTTAAACAAATTACAACAGGGAAGCCGGTTATCATGGGAAGAAACACTTTTCTTTCATTACCGGGAGGTCCTTTAAAGAAAAGAAGAAATATAGTAATCAGCAATATACCGGGAGAAACATTTGAGGGATGTGAAATGACTGACTCGATTGATGGGGCTATTGAAAAGGTGAAAGAAGAAGCAGAAGCGTTTATTATTGGAGGAGGAATGATTTATAATCAGTTTTACCCAATCGCAGGAAAACTTTATCTTACGCTTGTACATAAATCGTTTGATGCTGATGTATATTTCCCTGAAATAGATTTTGAAGAATGGGAAGTTGAAAAAAGAGAAGAATTTTATGACATAAAAAACAATTTCGACTATTCATATATAAACCTGATTCGTAAAGATTTATAAAAATATTTCTGTCTATTTCAATCAAAAAATAAATAAATTTTGCATTTGGCACAGCTATTGTCAAACACAGTAGCTTATTAGATTGTTTAACTTAACAGGACATATTGTCAGAAGAAAAAATAAAATTATCATGACTCATAAAATAATAAAAGATTCCAATAATATAATTGTCACAGGATTAGAAGATGGTGATATAGATTTTGTCCCTATTGTATCAGATGGGGGTGATGATGAGTTTGAAACTGCAGATACCCCACCTTTTCTGCCAATATTACCGTTAAGAAATTCGGTTCTGTTTCCGGGAGTAATATTACCTATATCAGTAGGACGCCATAAGTCTCTAAAGCTCATAAGGGAAGTCTATAAGAAGGATTCATATCTGGGAACATTAGCACAAAAGGATCCTGATAAAAATGAGCCGGGGATAGAAGATCTTTATGAAATAGGCACAATAGCAAAAATTCTTAAGATACTCGATTTACCTGATGGTTCGACAACAGTTTTAATTCAAGGTAAACAAAGATTCAGGTTATTGGAGATTCTGACAGAGGAGCCATATAATAAGGGAAGGTATATCAAGCTTGTAGAAGATAATGGAACAGATAAATCACCTGAATTTGAAGCCATAGTTGAATCTTTGAAAGATATTTCAATAAAGATAAACAATGCCGGCAATTTACCTGCTGAGGCAGCTTTTGCAATAAAAAATATTGATCGTCCCAGATTTCTGGTCAATTTTATATGTGGAAATGCTGAAATAAAAGTTATTGAAAAACAAGAGTTACTGGCTTTGGACACCCTTAAGGAAAGAGGCATACAAGTCATATCATATCTTGCCAGGGAGTTGCAGATGCTTGAATTAAAGAAAGATATACAATCGAAGGTAAGGACGGATCTTGATCAGCAGCAAAGGGAATATTTTCTTCACCAGCAAATGAAAACCATTCAGGATGAGCTTGGTGGAAACCCTATTGAAAAAGAAATTGAAGAATTAAAGAAGAGAAGCGAACAAAAGAAATGGTCGAAAGAGGTAGGTGATGTTTTTCTTAAGGAGATAGATAAGTTGTCGCGAATGAATCCAGCATCGGGAGAGTATTCCATACAGCTTTCATATGTCCAGACATTGCTTGATTTACCCTGGAATGAATTTTCTGAAGATAATTTTGACATGAAAAATGCGTCAAAAGTACTTGATCAGGATCATTACGGGCTTGAACTGGTAAAAGATCGTATCCTTGAACACCTTGCAGTACTTAAGCTGAAGAACGACATGAAGTCGCCAATAATATGTCTCTATGGCCCTCCGGGAGTTGGAAAGACATCGTTAGGCAAATCAATAGCAAGGGCACTTGGAAGAAGCTTTGTAAGAATGAGTCTTGGTGGTTTGCATGATGAATCCGAAATAAGAGGGCACCGTAAAACATATATAGGAGCGATGCCGGGGAGGATAATTCAAAATATTAAAAAGGGCAAGACGTCCAATCCTGTATTTATACTTGATGAAATTGATAAGGTTTCCAGCGATTTTCACGGAGATCCTGCATCAGCACTTCTTGAAGTATTGGATCCTGAGCAAAATTCAGAATTTCACGATAACTACATAGAGGTAGAATATGACCTTTCAAAAGTCATGTTTATTGCAACAGCCAATACTTTAAATACAATTAGTCAGCCTCTGCGCGACAGGATGGAACTTATTGAAGTGAGCGGTTATCTTGTAGAAGAAAAAATTGAAATCGCGAAGCGTCACTTATTGCCCAAGCAACTAGAAAACCATGGACTTCAAAACGAACATATTACAATTGACAAAAAGGCTTTGGAGCACATTATCGAAAAATACACAAGAGAATCGGGTGTAAGAGAGCTCGATAAACAATTGGCTAAACTAATTAGAAAAATAGCAAAGAAGATTGCCTTTGAAGAAACATTCCATAGTACTATTACTGCAGAAATTGTTCCTGAATATCTTGGAACACCCAAATTCAGCAGAGAAAGATATCAGGGTAATGATTTTGCGGGAGTAGTTACAGGATTAGCATGGACGGCTGTAGGAGGGGAAATACTTTATGTAGAATCGAGTCTTAGCAAAGGTAAAGGACAGCTTACAATAACCGGTAATCTTGGAGATGTCATGAAGGAATCGGCAATGCTTGCTCTTGAATATTTGAAAGCTCATGCTGAAGAACTTGAACTCAATCCTGAAATGTTTGGAAATTGGAATGTACACATTCATGTGCCTGAAGGTGCAATACCAAAAGATGGTCCATCTGCAGGTGTAACTATGGTGACTTCTCTTGCTTCTTCATTTACTCAAAGAAAAGTAAAAAGAAATCTTGCGATGACAGGAGAAATTACTTTAAGAGGCAAGGTCCTGCCGGTTGGAGGTATTAAAGAAAAGATTTTAGCTGCAAAAAGAGCTGGAATAAAAGAAATAATAATATCGGAAGATAATAGAAAAGATATAGAAGATATAAAGGAGATTTATATTAAAGGATTAAAATTCAATTATGTTGATACAATAAATGAAGTGTTGAATTTAGCATTATCGAAGACAAAAGTAGATAAACCTTTAAATATAAATTAAAAATCACATTAGTACTTTCTGAAACATTAGTTCGTCTTCCCATTTATCGAGGGTTCGCAACCAGTGTTTCTTTGTACATGTATGTTCGAATCCAAGACTTTTAAAAAGATTGAGACTAGGAATGTTTGAAGATGATATGTTAGCAAAAAGCTGGTATATACCAATCTCTTCAAGAGCAAATTCTGAAATAATATTAATTGCTGAAGATGCAATTCCTTTTCTCCTTTCCTCAGTATCATAAATCATTATACCTATTCCTGCTCTTGAATTATAGGGGTCGAAGTCAAAAAGTTCAATAGTTCCAACACCTGAGCCATCCATATTTTCAATCATAAGACGAAGCTCCCTGCTTTCCCATAGGTCTTTATCAGAAGACTTTATATAATTTGCAAGTATGAATTTTGATAATGGAGTTTTGTTATTACTTACTTTCCAAACACTTATATCGTTTTCCCATTGATATAACAATTCAAGATCTTCAGGTTCAAGAGCCCTTAATTTAATATTTCCGTCAGATAATGATTTCATTACTTACCAAGTTTTGAAAATGCTTTATATATAATTTCAATATCCTTATAAAGACTGTAGTCTCTGGCATAAAGCATGTTTAATCTGTCAATAGCTTCTACTTTATCTTCATTAAAGTCAAGAACATCAGTAGTAGATAAAATTCCTTTCTGAATAACAGGAAGCCCAAGATAAAGTTCTGAATTAATCGTATGATATCCAACCCAACTGTAGTTTTTGAATAATACTTTAAAGGTATTTGGGAAAAACCCTTTCTTGTTGTCAATAAACCATATTACAACAGGTGAAAAGATTAAAAACAGAAAACATATAAGAACATCAAATAATCGTTTATTTCTAAGGTTCTTTTCTTTAGTTATTGCATTTACATTGACAACATATAAATCGCCTGCAGTATCGATTGAATTGCTGCCAATTATTGAAATACTTTCCGGAGGAGCGATCTTATATTCAATATTAAAATCTGTAAGACCAAGCATTGTCTTGATTACCATTCTGGAACTTACATCCTTGGAACAAAAAATCAATTCTTCAATGTTATTGATCTTTACAATATCATAAATCTGATATATTGTACCCATATATCTGTCTGACTTTATTTTCTTCTTAGGAGATATAAAACCAACAATATTTGTATTAATACCTGTTTGAAAAAGAAGATCCCCTACCCTGTTGCTTTCTTTCTTTCTGCCAATAATTGCAACCCGTTTGGGTTTACGGGCAGATAGAGAAAAGTCTTTTTTTAGAATAAAATTAAATAATAACCTTAATAAAGTAAAAGCAAGTAAAGCAATGCCGGAGCCGGCAAGTATTATAGCCCTTGAGAAACGTGCACTGTTAGGCAAAAGAGAATAAATGATAAGAATTATAATTGTTCCTGTAAATATTCCCCTGTATATTTTAAGAAGGTTTACTGGTTTCTCGTAGCCCCCGGAATAATAGGTTGAAATTAGCCATACAAGAATGTAAGCCGGAACGATAAACATTAATAATTCAGGTGGATAATAACCGGGCTCAAATTTATAACTTTCCCAATAAGGGAGAAAAAAGAAGAATCCTGTTAAAATCAATATGAAATCAAGTATAGGAAGCCAAAGTTGCTTAAAAAGGGTAAAAACAGAAGCAATAAATGCTCTGAAGAAAATAGCCAGGTGAATGAAGAATGAGAATAGTCCTGCATACTGCTTAGAAAAGTGTTTTCTGGCAAAAATGATCATAGCGTTATAGAACATCCTAACGTAATTCAGGCTTCCTTTTTTTGTGCTTTCACCTTTATAATGAATAATTGTTATGCCCGGGAAATAGTAGTTTTTAAAACCTCCTTTAGTTATTCTGTATGATAGGTCAATATCTTCACCATACATGAAGAAATCTTCATCGAGTAATCCTACTTCATCGAGAACAGATTTTCTCATAAGCATAAAAGCTCCGGCGAGTATATCAATCTCGTGTATTTCATCCTTGTCAAGGTATGACAAGTGATATTTTCCAAAAACTTTTGATTTAGGGAATAATGAAGACAAACCAAATATTTTGTAGAATGCTACCCATGGAGTAGGAAGTCCTCGTTTCGATTCAGGAAGGAATTTTCCTTTACCGTCTATCATCTTTACTCCAAGTCCTCCGGCTTCAGGATGTTCATCCATAAAAGAAATGACTTTTGCAAAAGTATTTTCTTCAACAACAGTGTCCGGATTAAGAAGAAGAATATATTCTCCGGAAGCCTTTCTCATTGCCTGATTGTTTGCCTTCGAAAATCCAAGGTTCTTCTTGTTATTAATAAGTTTAACGTTGGGAAATTTTTGAATAATCATTCCTGTAGAACCATCAACAGAATTATTGTCGACAACAAATATTTCTGTTTCTATATCCTTGCAGGCTTTCTCAACTGAGTGAAGACATTGTTCAAGGAAATGCTTAACGTTATAATTAACTATTACAATAGAAAGTTTCATTTTATTTTCTAAAGAGCCGGAATGATTTCTTACTATCTATTTTATTTGAAGATTTGAAATCTTCGTCGGGGTGTAGTATGTTATATATTTCACCCCAGGAAGGCAAACCCCCTATATTTCTATCATCTATATAATAATCACAGTTAATTTTTCTGCTTTTGTCAGTATCAAATACCTGATCAGGATAATCTGAATTTATAGCATAAAATACGACCCCATTTGACCGGCAGAATTCAACAGCTTCATCCAGAAGTTTCCCTGAGCGATAAGTCCATAAGACAAGCAAATGTCCTTTCTCCTGCAGCATTTTAAGAGTTTGAAATGCAAAAGGTTTAACCTTCCCGATTGAAGGATAGTTATGCTCCACAATAGTACCGTCAAAATCGACTGCAATTTTCATTTTCTAAAATTAATGATTTAAAGTATCACTATAATTCAACCTGTTTAAAATAGAACGTCCAAGAGTCAACTCATCAGTATACTCTATTTCTCCTCCAACAGAAACACCTCTGGCAATAGTTGTTACTTTAATACCCTTATCCTTCAATTTTCTGTAAATATAGAAATTCGTAGTATCTCCTTCCATTGTTGTGCTAAGAGCAAGTATAACTTCTGCCACATTGCCTTCTTCAATCCTCCCAACCAATGATTCTATTTCAAGATTGCCGGGGCCTACTCCATCCATTGGAGATATTATTCCTCCAAGAACATGATAAAGTCCGTTAAACTGACGGGTGTTTTCAATTGACATTACGTCCCGGATATTTTCAACAACACAAACAACAGAATCATCTCTTGATTTGCTGGCACATATTGAGCATATATCAGTATCGGAGATGTTATGACAAATGCGACAATGTTTGACTTCTTTTTTCAAAGTAATAATAGCATTGCCGAAATCTTCAACTTCACTTTCTTCACATTTAAGCAGGTGAAGCACTAATCTTAAAGCAGTTTTACGACCAATTCCCGGTAATCTGGAGAATTCTTCAACTGCATTTTCAAGTAATTTAGATGGAAAGCGTTCTTGAATCATTTACTTGTTTTAAAATATCAAAGGAATAAAATAAAGAAGAGAAAAGCAAAAGCAGTTAAATATCATAGAAATAAATTTTATGTGTTACATTTGGGGAAAGAACGCTATAAGTAAATAAGTTGTATTAATCTCTTTTTAAAATGTTTAGAAAGATCCTTTTAATAATTCTTTTAAGCAATTTTTCATTATTAACGTTTGCAAGTAATGAAACAGAAAGGTTATTGAAAGAGCTTGATGATCACCTTTCCAAAAAAGAAAAGTTTTATGAGATAAAAAAAGAAAAAATTAAAAATCTGACTTCAGACCTTAATTATAAACTCAAGTCTAATGAATTAATTTCTGCTTTCGATATTTGTATCTCTTTACTCGACGAGAATGAGTCATTTTCATACGATTCTGCGTTCAAATATGTAAACAAACTCAATTCAATAGCACTAAATCTTAAAGATCAGGATAAAATTTCACTTTCCCGGATTAAGATGGGATTCACACTATTATCATCAGGAATGTTCAAAGAATCGCTTGATACTCTTAAGAGTTTGAATTCCCGTTACATGCCTGAAAAATTGAATAAAGAGTTTTACAACGTAATTGCGCGTACCTATTATGATTTAGCTGACTATGATAATGATGTTTACTTTTCTGAATACTACAGGAAAATTGGCAATCAATATCTCGACTCTTCAATATTTATACTGGAAGAAAACACCAGTGAATACTGGGCAGCCATAGGTCTGAGGAGAATGAAAGCAGGTGATTTTGAAGGATCAGCAGATGCTTTTAACTTCCTGATTTCTAAATTTAATGTAGATGACCATACTTATGCAATTGCAACTTCAAGTCTTGGATATCTGTATTCTCTTTTAAAAAGAGACAATGAAGCTATTGATATGCTTATAAAAGCCTCTATTGCTGACATTAAATCATCAACTAAGGAAACTGTTGCGTTGAGAAACCTGGCAGTTAATCTTTATAATAAAGGGGATATCAACCGAGCTTACAAGTACATTAAGATTGCTCTGGCAGATGCAACTGAATATAATGCGCGCCACAGAAAGGTAGAAGTTGGTTCGGTACTTCCTATTATTGAAGGTGAACAACTTTCAATAGTCGAAAGACAAAAGAAACAACTTTTGAATTATTCTTTTATCCTTTCTATGCTTTCAATATTGGTTATTTCCTTCTTCATACTTATATTCTTCATGTATCGAAAACTTAATAAGGTTAAACAAATAATACAGGAGACAAACAATGACCTGACAGATATGAATAACCGCCTGGTTGAATCGAACAAAATTAAAGAGGAATATATTGGTTATTTTTTCAATATAAATTCTGAATACATTGAAAAGATTGAAGCTTTTCAAAAAACCATTCACCGGAAAATTGTTGCACGTCAGTTTGAAGACCTTGATAATATTATCAGGAATTCAGATTTAAGGAAAGAGCGTGAAAACCTGTTTATTAACTTTGATAAGATATTCCTGAAGATCTTCCCTAACTTTGTTACTGAATTTAATAAGATGTTTAAAGAAGAAGACAAAATCATTCCCGGTAAAGACGAACTTTTAAATACGGACCTTAGGATTTTTGCATTAATCCGCTTAGGGATTACTGATAACGAAAAAATTGCAAAGTTCCTTAATTATTCAGTAAATACTATCTATACCTATAAGACAAAGATCAAGAATAAAACTATTATTGACAGAGAGCAATTCGATCAGAAAATTATGGATATCAAAGCCCTTTAATCAAAGGCGAAAACTTGATACTCCAAATTAAAAGATAATATTCTAAAAACAATCAATATATTTTCTATATTTTTCGGCAAACACCTTTGCCTTATAAGTCTATATATCTGTGCCTTATACATAATTAATTAATAAACCAATCTATATTTCCCCTGAATAAATTCATTATAGATTTCTACCCTGGTAAATTTGTATTTATGATTAAAATGGAATGAATTTTAATCCTTCCGGAATATAAATTAACTAATCAAAATACTATGAAGAAAACAATTATTGCACTACTATGTCTGTTAGTTCTTCAATTTTTCTGGAGTTGTAACGATACTGACGACGGGGTATATACTGACCCTATTTCGTTATATGAAAAAATAGGGGGAACATGGAAACTTACATCAATAAAGGAAATTGATGAAATTGCTAAGGCTTCTTCTATTAAGCCTGATGAAATGAATCTTACTTCAAAGTTTAATTTCAACACATTTGTTATTTCACTTTCTGTTGATTCAACTTTTAATCCTACTTCTTACGAAGTTAAAGGAACTGCTCCTGACCTTTTCAATCGCTCAGGTTATTGGGAACTGGATTATCCGTTTCCTCATCCCGACAATATTGCAACTAAAATACTTCTATACAGTGATGCTGAAAAAACTCAACTCACTGACAAACTTATTGTATCAACTATTCCGGGAGCTAAGGCAACAATGCAATTCAACCTGCAAAGATTGTCCGAAGGAACTCCGTATGTAACTTATCAATACACTTTTAAACCTGAAAAATAATAAGGTCATATGAAATATAAAATACTGATATTAATACTATCATGTCTGTTGCCATCAATAACAATGGCAGCCGGACGAATAGCTGGAATATGGACACAACCTGCAGTATACAAGGCAGACGAACCTGTATCATTTTTCTTTGACCTTACCGGTACAGACCTTCAGGGAGAAACTGAGGGCGTTTATATGTGGTCATGGTCCCCAAGTGAACCCGATAAAGATCATTGGTCAAATCCTTCTGATTTTGCAAAACTAAAACACGTTGAAGGTAATATCTGGCGCCTTGATCTTATTCCAACCGAATATTACAAGTTGCCTGCTGAACAGATCAGCGCTTTCTATGGTTTGCTTAAGAATAAAGATGGATCAAAAATTACAGATGCATTTGCTCCTGATGCAACACCTCCTAACGCAATCGTAATGTACGACCTGTCGACTATTAAAAAGAATACTTCTTTGCTTGATTATTATCCAAAATCATTTACTGCTGATAAGCCTTTATCAATTCTTGTAAATGCAAACAATACCTGGTCTAATTGTGAAACTACACCTGTTCAGGGACAACTTGCCGATGCACCTGACGTACACATGCATGGCGGTGTGAATTACTGGGAATTACAAGTTCAGAATAATCAGGAAAACAAAGCGAAAACAACAATGTCTGATTTAGGTGACGGCATTTATCGTATGGATATTATCCCTGGTGAATATTTTGGCTTTGATGATAAATATGTAATGAAAAACATAAATATGGTTTTTTCTGATTTAACATGGGCAAAGATGGGCAAAGATGCCGGATGTAATGATTTTATCATTCTTGCTCCTGACGTCCCTGCTGAACCTGTTTCTGAACTAATATTCTTTCCTCAGAAAGTTAGCAAAAAAGATATTCTTTGCATTATCAGAAAGCTTAACGAATCGTTTGTTTCAAAACTGGATTATACTATCACTGCAGGAACTAAAACAATCACCGGAAGCTTTGAAGGTACTCAAAAAGAGTTAACAGCATATATCGATCTTTATTCAAACTTAAAGGATATTGCTGCTCTTGATAAAATTCATGTAGTAATTAAAGACAATACCGGCAGAATTGTCTCAAATACTGACATTCCTTTGGTTCAACTTTCAGAATAACTCAAAATCAGACTACCATGAATAATAAATATCACATAAATAATATAAAAACCTTAGGGTTGTCAATGCTTCTTATTTGCTTCTTGCTTTTGCAAATAACAACATTTGCGCAACAGAATAAAGTTTCACAGGTAAAAGGGCTTGTTTCTGATAATTCAGGACAAGCATTACCGGGAGCAACAGTAATTATAGAAGGTTCTACAACAGGTGTAACAACTGATGCCGAAGGAAAATTTACAATTAATACAAATGATGGCAGCTACCTTGTAATCTCTTTCATTGGCTATAAAAATGAAAGAAAAAAAGCTGACTTGAATGAAACAATGTATATCACTCTTACTGAAGATTGGGTAACCCTCGGAGAAACCGTAGTTGTAGGAATCGGGTACGGAACAATGAGGAAATCAGATCTTACCGGAGCTATCGCTTCAGTCGATGCTGAATCAATGAAGAAAGGTGTAATTACTTCTACTGAGCAATTGCTTCAGGGGAAAATTGCAGGGTTAACTGTGATTCAGGGATCAGGGGATCCGGCAAGCGGAGCTTCTCTTAGGCTCAGGGGAGGTACTTCACTTTCAGCAAGCAATGGCCCGCTAATCGTTGTAGATGGAATTCCCGGAGTTGATATTAATAATATACATCCTTCAGAAATTGTATCCATAGACATTTTAAAAGATGCTTCATCTGCTGCCATTTATGG
>CAYUEI010000071.1:0-12455 GCA_964443445.1 uncultured Prolixibacteraceae bacterium
CTACAACAGAATCTTCCCCGAAGATCAGAAAAACATCTTCATTTTGAGCAGGCATTGGTTCATCAGAAAGCAATAAAGAATAGTCATCATTATAATAATTGACTACAATTTTACCAGTAATATGGCTGTTACCGCCAAATCCTTCATCCTGAGAACAGGAGATATTAAACACACCTAATGATAAAATTACAAGAACAGTAAATAAAAAATATGGTTTCATGGCTTTGAATATTACAATATCATTACAATATCATTACAAAAATTGAAATGTTCAAATATACCTCCTTTAGATAATAGAAAATAATATAAATGTCATTTTATTAAGTATTTCTAAAGCATATCTTTTTTAAAAGATAACAGGAAAGGTGTGATAGATTTTTTTAATTTTAATAAAGACCGTACAACTTGCAATTTACCCTACTATAAGTTATATAATTTTCAAAATGATTAAATTAATCTTTATATGGGTGGGCAATATTTTGATTTTTCCTAATTTTATGAAAAGTTTTAAAATAAACAGAAGGATATGAAGAGGATAATTATTGTAATTACTGCGATATTACTGTTGGCAACTACTAAGTTGTATTCACAGATGCCCAATTTGCCAATTCCTCCTTTTACAATGGAGACCGCTTCTAAATTTGCAAGTAAGGCTTATTCATGCATATCATCAGAATACCCCAATCACATTACACATTTTCTTGCTGATGATTCTGATGTGAAAAAACCATCAGAATTGCATCCTGCATTCTACGGGTGTTATAACTGGCATTCATCGGTTAATAGTCATTGGATGTTGGTAAAGATGCTTAATGAGTATTCTGATCTTAACGATAGGGATAAGATTATTGCAGCTATTGATAAGAATCTTACAAGGAAAAATATAGAAGGGGAAGTCGGGTATTTCAAGAAAGCCGGCAGGTTAAGTTTTGAACGACCTTACGGGTGGGCATGGATAATGAAGCTTGCTTCTGAATTGTTAGCCTCTGATGCTGATTATGCAAAAAGGTGGTACACTAACATGCTGCCATTGATAGAGGAAGTTAAAAAGAGGTATTATGAATATTTGCCATCGCTATACTATCCGGTAAGACATGGAGTATTGGATAATACGGCTTTCGGGATAGCATTTGCATTAGATTTCGCTAAGGCTTCGGGAGACAAAACTTTTGAAACTTTTCTTTCTGAAAGGGCTAAGTTTTATTATTACAATGACAATAATATACCTGCGAATCTGGAGCCTGATGGTGATGATTTTTTTTCACCATCACTAATGGAAGCCGATCTTATGAGGCGGGTACTCAGCAGAGAGCAGTTTGTGAAGTGGTTTAAAGATTTTATGCCCGAAATTCCTTTTTCATTGATATATCCGGCAGTTGTTGTGGATCGTAATGATCCCAAAGGAATTAACCTTATAGGATTGAACCTGAGCAGGGCCTGGTGTATGTTTGAACTTGCAAAGGTTATTCCCGATGATTCACAGACTCACAGGGATTTATGGCAGGCTGGATATAGGCATGCCGCTGAATCTTTATCGGGAGTAATGTATGAAACATCACCCAACACACAATGGCTTTCGGTTTTTGCCGTTTATATGTACATGTCATTGTCGGATGTGCAACAATAATTAATTTCATAGTGTACACAAAAGAGGAAAGGAAAGAATTAATCACACAATTCTGGGAAGGTTTTTCATTTTATTGCAGCTGTTTACCATATTTGCGCCGCAGAAGGAGAAAATGGCTTTTGCATCATACCAAGGTAAGTAACGTTCGTTTGAAGTTCGAACCCGGAAGGAATACTGTTAAAGTTATCCTTGAAATTTACCATAAAGACGAAAGCAAACGTCTCGCCCAATATGAAAAATTCGAAATGTATAAAGTAATTCTTGAAGAAGGTTTTGAAAACAGACTTGTATGGGATTTTACTTGCAAGCTTGAAAACGGAGAAGAAGTATGCCGTATTTATACTGAAAAAACAGGCTTAGACATGCATAAGATATCCGAATGGAAGGAAATTTATGATTTTATGGCTGAAAACATGTATTTACTCGAAAAGAATTTTCTGGAAATACGAGAATTAATTGAATAATGGGAAAAGAAATTGAAAGAAAGTATCTTGTTGATGTTGATAAGTGGGCTTGGAAAGGATCACCTGTTGAAATAAAACAGGCTTATCTTTCTATCGAAGACGGAAAAATTATCAGGATAAGAACATCAGGCGAAAAGGCTTACCTGACTATAAAAGGTAATCTGCAGGGTATTACCCGCGATGAGTTTGAATATCCTGTCCCTTATACCGATGCTCTTCAGCTGATGAACTTTTCAGTCAGCTATCCTGTTGAAAAGACAAGATATATATTACCCTTAGGGGATATTAAATGGGAAATAGATGTTTTTCACGGACTTAATGACGGATTGATTGTCGCTGAAGTTGAACTCACATCTGAAGATCAGGAATTTGAAAAACCTGACTGGATTTTGGAAGAAGTGAGCCATGACGAAAGGTATTTCAATTTTAATCTATCTTTGAGACCATTTCAAAAATGGTAATGTTTGATGGTTTATTGTTTTTTATGAAGAGAGGTTTAGTCGTTTTATTTATTTTATTGTGCTCAGTATTCAGTTTAAAAGCTTCAGTTGCAGGGAGGAGAATAGTAAATGACTCAATTGAGCAACGAATCAGTGAACTGAAAGAGATTATTAATAGTGGTGAATGGGCTCCGTCTGATACTGTTAACGCAAACAGACTGACGGAACTGATTGATTTCATTGAAAATACACCTATTGATACTGTTATCAAAGGTCTTAGGGCAGGTACCGATTCTTCAGGATTATTATTTACTCGTAACTTATCGAAGGTTAGAAGTGCCGATGGAGTAGAGGGTTTTGTTTCTCAAAGAGAAAAAAATTATAAGCTGAAACTGATAGAAGATGATGTTAAGGAAAGATTTCCTCTCAACTCAATTGTAGTTCCTGAAGATCAGTATACCGGAATCTATTCAAAGATAATTCTTGCCGAACAGGAGTCCGAAGATTATAGAAGCAACGTCACCCCATTTAGCAGGGACACTCTTTATTCCGGTGATAAGCTCAGAAAAATCAGAGAATTCAGAGATTCAATTACGTTCACTTACCGTCAGGACTTCATCAAAAAGAAAGTAGATCAGGCTCAGAAAGTTTATCTCGAATCTGTAAACAGAAACAATTATGAGGTATTGAAGAAATACAACGATTCGCTGGTAATTGAAGTAAATAAACACGTATGGAATAAGGTTAAGTCCTTGATTGATTACGTAGATCAGCTACCCAATAATTTTACTATTTACAATTTGTTTGACGAGTCTGTTGTGTTTCCTATGCAGAATAAAGGAGGAGATTTTAAATGGGTATGGCTCAAAAACTCTGCTAATGATTCAATTGGCATCAGGATTGAAAATATCGACAGAAACAGTATTAGGATGCTGGTTGATGAATCGGTTAGTCTTTCCCGCCTCACTGTAAAGGAAGGACTGGAAGTTGGAAAGATAAGCCCTCTTGAGCAGGTTAAGGTTAACCTGCAAAAGGTAAAAACCAAAACTCCTGTATTGAGCCCATGGGTATTACAAGGAAAGGCTTATTCAGGTTTTACTCAGACATATATCAATGATTTCTGGTCGCAGGGTGGTAAATCTTCTGCCTCAACATTGACAACTTTTTATTATGAAGCTAAGTTCACCAAGAACAAGTTTAAATGGGAAAGCTTCACTGATGCTAAGTTGGGACTAATTTTTTACCTTCCTGATGATGGCGAAGAAACTGCAAGAAACTGGCATAAGAATACCGATAGTTTCGAGCTTAACTCACGTTTGGGATATTCAGCTTTTAAAAAATGGTATTATAGTGCAGAGGCTAACTTCAAAACTCAGTTTTTCCTTGGATATAAAAACCTTAAAGAATTAAACCCTTCTTCAGCGTTTTTCTCTCCGGCTTACCTTACTTTCTCTGCAGGATTGGACTTTAAACCCGGTAAGGATTTATCTGCCTTTATTTCGCCGATTTCTTTAAAAACAACCTATGTATCCAACCCTCTTGTTGATGAGAAAATATTCGGCCTTAAAGAGGGCGAAACAAGGCATTCAAGGATAGGGATCTCAGGTAAGTTCGACTTTGCCAAATCTATTCTTCAGAATGTGTCTTTGAAAAGTAAGAATTCAGTATTCCTTAATTACGGCTTTAATGACAGCGGAGAATGGCAGTTTATCAAGCTTCCCGACTTCGACACTGAAACGTCAATTGACTTTAAGGTTAATCAGTATATTACTACTCAAATTAATATACACCTGGTGTATGATAAGGATGTAGAATCTACCTGGGTGGGCCCCGATAAAACAGAGATGAAAGGGACAAGGCTTCAGGTAAAGGAATTTTTCACATTGGGAATATCATACAAGCTGTAATGTTGTTTAAAAAAAGCTAACTTGCATTTATAAAATTAAAAATATGAAGTCGTTAAAGAAATACTACAAACTGCAGGCATCTCCTGAAGATGTTTACAATGCCCTTACCAATAATACTATGATAGAAATATGGACTGGCGAATCAGTTGATTTTAAGGCTGAACCAGGATACGAATTTTCTATGTGGGGCGGTGCTATTACCGGAAGAAATATCATATTCGAAAAGGATAAGTTAATTAAACAGGTGTGGTATTTTGATGAAATAGAATCGGAAGTTACTTTTAAGCTTCATCCCGATAAAAAAGGAACAAGCGTTGAATTGCATCAGGATAATATCCCTGATGAAGCCTTCGAAAATATTTCCGAAGGCTGGGATCAGGATTATTTCAGTTCACTGGAAGATCTCTTCAACGAGTGATGGTACTTTAGCTTTATATAGCTTCCTTAGCTCCTTACTCATTATCAGAATACCCTTTTCAATTGTTTCATTTGTTGAATTCGTGAAGTTCATCCTTATATGACGTGTGCCACTACCGTCAGTGAAGAATGACTTTCCCGGAACAAAAGCTACTCCCTGCTTCATGCAATCTTTTATTAATTCTTCTGAACTAATATGAGATGGAAGGGTTAGCCAAATAAACATTCCCCCATCAGGATCAGTCATCTCAATATCATCAGGAAGGTATTTTTTTATGGCATATTTCATGAAATCGCATTGTGTTTTATATGCCTGCCTTACAGTTTTTAAATGTTCATCAATATCATTGTTGGTAAAGTAATGATATAAGAAGTATTGCGACAGATTGTTGGAATGAAGGTCTGTCGATTGTTTTGCCCTGATAAAATAGGGAGAAAGCCCTTCAGGCAGAACTACCCACCCTAATCTTAATCCGGGAGCTACCATCTTTGAAAAAGAACCTGTCCAAAAGACATGCTCAGGGGCAAAGCTATATACCGGAGGCAAATCGTTTCCATTAAATCTCATTTCATTATACGGGTCATCCTCAAGTAGAAACAAGCTGTATTTCTTTAATATATCCGATAACGATTTCCTTTTTTCCAAATTGCAGCATATACCCGAAGGATTCTGGAAGTTGGGTATTGAATACATGAAACGAGGATCTTTTTCAATGCAGTGCTTCTCAATTTGTTCCATGTCCGGACCATCATCATACAATTCAGTAGTCAGAAATTCAGGCAGGTATGACGACATAGCCTGTATAGCACCCAGATAGGTAGGCCTTTCAACTATGATTGAGTCGCCTTTGTTGATAAACATCTTCGTCGTTATATCCAGTGTTTGTTGGGAACCACCTGTGATTACAATGTTTTCAGGCTTTATTTGCAACCCGTATTTTGTGTTGTAGCGATTGGCAATCCATTCACAAAGAGGGAAGTACCCCTGTGAGCCTGCATATTGTAAAACTGACTTTCCTTTTTCCCTGAATACCTGACAAGCCGACTCTGCCAGTTGTTTTATGGGGAAATAATCAGGATTGGGCAAGCCTCCCGCAAAGGAAATGATATTACTGTGGTCGGCAACTGACAGGATTTCCCTGATAAAAGAAGGGGGGATGTTTTTAAAGTTCCCGGAGAACTTCGATTCATACATTTTCATTGTTATTTGAATTAAAGGTTAAAAAAAAAGCCCTCTCCAATGTCACATCGGAGAGGGCTTTGATAAGGGCAACAGCATCCTGACCTATGTGACTTCCACACAGATAATGGCTGCAATTGCTGCTATGTTGTTAAAATTTCTCATTTCAATATTTGCAAAAAAAAAGAGCCATTCCCGGAAGAGAATGGCTCTGTAAATGTTATATCATTAAGCCCATACCTTCCACTATGGCATGCGATAAATCGCTGCTGCTATAATGGCTATATGGATTGATGTTCTGTTCATACTTTAACAAATCAAATAAAAAAAGCTGAAATAAAATGATGTTCATTAATAAATATAAAAATCAGATACTTATTGTTAATACTTAATTAATGTTAATTGACTGCTTATATTTTCTGAATCTTTAATGTTACAACCTTATTTTTATATTGAGCAACAATGATATAGACCCCCTGACTTATTTCTACTCCGTCATTGTTGGTTCCATCCCATTGATATTTATTGTTCCTTGAATCGACTTCAAACACCTTTATACATTGACCCATCAGGTTATATATCTCAAGCTTTTTGAGTTCACCTTTTGCACTAAGGTTAATTTCAATGTTGTTTTTGAAAGGATTAGGAAATGCTTTGATTGAATTATCGGGTGAACTGATTGTTTTACTGCTTACAGGATTTCCAGGATCTTCAGGATCTTCAGGATCTTCAATGGTGATTGAATCTTCAAGACACAGGAAGGCTGTATAATTGCTCAGTATACGGTTGCCGATGCTTTCAAAGATTATTTCATTTATTACATCAGTACTTTGTGGTTCTCTTTCAAGTTGCATTATGTCAAAGCCGATCCATATTGTTTCAAGTAATGAATCTGATACTATTATTTCAGATTCAGATATTTTAAATTCTTTATGAAATGGTTTTGATTCCAGCTCTCCTGAAAACTCAATATTTATTGGAAATTGCCCTTTGTATTTTCCAATTTGAGAAATCGACCTGTTTAAATTGAGCCCGTAACTATCTGAATTCATGTTAATCCTGCCATAACAATATCCTGTTTCCAAATCAGTGTTGATATCAACATTTTTTATTGAGCTGTTGGCCGAACTGTTTATAGTTTCCGAAATAAACCCCGCAAGACTCTTTGATCCTACTTCATCATAGTAATTGAAGTAATTTCCTGAATTGGTGCGGGCTATATTGGTTAATAAATATTCATTGCCATAGAAATAACTGTTGCCTATCCAGTAATAATTGTAATAATCATTAGTATAATTGATAACATCAATTTGAGTTTTATTGGAATTCAGGGTGTTAAGATCTTTTATAATTTGATTTGTTTTGTCTATGCCTTCAAATACTGAATTATTTGTCAATAAAACAATATTCCCGATTCCTCCTTCTTCTTTAACAAAATTTATCCCCTTGGCAAGTAGTTGAATTAAATTACTATAATCGGAAAGTTTAACTCCGGAAATTGCTTCTTCTAAATTGCCATTTGTGGCCGATTTCCATGTTTCAAATGCTTTTCCCAATTCAAGGTTTGAAAATATGATATTGAAAGAGTCTTTCTCTGATAATGTGTTCCCGATAGCTGAAGAAATAAACGATAGTATTTTATCCTGACTGCTTGAAATATATAATTTATCGAAGTCGACAAGATAACATACCTTTTTGGAAGAGCTTTCATGCTCAATAACTTCTGAAGGTATAAATGATATCTGATATACACCTTCTTCATTGGTCCCATATTTATATACTTTAACAGACGAATTATTTGAGTCATAACATACTATCCTTGCATTGCCTAACTCTTTATAGCTAATTTCTGTTTTAACTCCCTTGCCATATATTGAACTTGAAAAATCAGTAAAGTTTAAATCAGAATTCTGAACCTCAAAATTCCCAAATGTCATATTTGGATAAGCATAGACTGTTAATTTTAAATTATTGTCATTTACGGTTTTCAATATGCCATAAGGGTATTCACATACTATTTGATTATTTATCCTGTTAGCAGGAGTTAAGTATGTTATTTTAAATTTCCTTGTTTCGTTTGGTTTTAAGGGATATACACTTATTTTATATTGATTGGCCCCGTTTTTTATAAGCAACGACGGATCCTTTCTTCTGTCAACGATCTCCTCATAAATGCTTGAAGCTGTCCACCTGTCAAGTATTTCAGCCTGTTTGGGAGTATCGTCAATCCACAACCATGAGTCTGTAATTATAGAATTCTGAGGAAGGTCAAAATCCAATGCAATTTCCAGTTGCAAAGAGTTATCTGTATATTGATCTGCAAGTCCAATTGTGAGATAAAGGTTGTTTTCAATATAAGCGCCTATGGGCTTTATCTGAAGTTCTGCTTTATATATTTTAGCAGAATAACTAGACCACCATGTCTGAGGATTAGCTATCTGAAGATAATTTGCAGCAAAAGAATTTCCACAAATGAAAAGCAGTATGGCGATAAGGATAATTTTAGTCTTCATGGCTTTGATTTTTTTAAATGTTATTTCAAAATTATAATTTATTTTTATCATAACATAAATCAAACGTCATATTTTGCATAATATTGTAAAAATAATATGCCGCCCGACTTTAATACCCTTAAGAATACATTCTGTTTCTTCTTTCTTTTATTGAATCATCAGTCAGATATTCTTCAAAATCCATATACTTGTCGATTATACCTGAAGGAGTTAGCTCAATAACTCTGGAACATACACTCCTGATGAATTCATGGTCGTGCGAACCCATTAATATCTGTCCCGGATATGTTTTCATGTTGTTATTGAACGCCTGAATAGATTCAAGGTCAAGATGATTGGTTGGATGGTCAAGTATCACAACGTTAGGCGATTGAAGCATCATTCGTGCTATCATGCAACGCATTTTTTCTCCTCCCGATATTACCTTTGTGCTTTTGGTAATTTCTTCTCCTGAAAATAACATTTTACCCAGAAAGCCCCTGAGGTAATTTTCATCTGTATTGTTTGAATGACCTGCAAGCCAGTCAATAAGCGTTGTTTCTTTCGTGAAATATTCTGTATTGTCGAAAGGCAGATAGGCGTTTTTAATGGTTTGTCCCCATTCAATAGTCCCCGATTGAACTTCATTCTCCCCGATAAGCATCTTGAAGAGTTCAGTTACTGCTCGGTTTTCTTTTGAAATGAAAACAACCTTATCTCCCTTGTTTATTGTGAAATTAACATCTTTGAAAAGTATGGTACCCTGATCAGTAAAACTAAGGTTTTCAACTTTTAATATCTTGTCTCCGGCCATTCTTTCCTGCTGAAATATTATACCCGGATAACGCCTTGTCGATGGTGTAATCTCATCAACCTTAAGCTTTTCAAGCATTTTCTTTCTGCTGGTCGTTTGTTTCGATTTAGCAACATTGGCACTGAACCGGGAAATAAATTCCTGAAGTTCTTTTCTTTTTTCGTCAGCTTTTTTGTTTGCACTTGCCTGTTGGCGTAAAGCCAGCTGGCTCGATTCATACCAATAGGTGTAATTGCCTGAGAATGTATTTATCTTGCCGTAATCTATATCAACTATATCTGTACAAATATTATCGAGGAAGTGGCGGTCGTGCGAAACTACTATCACTGTATGGTCACAGTTTGAAAGGTAATTTTCAAGCCAGAGCACTGTTTCAAGGTCAAGGTCATTTGTTGGCTCATCGAGTAATAGATTATCAGGATTACCAAATAATGCCTGTGCCAGCAAAACTTTAACTTTTTCCTTGCCATTAAGGTCTTTCATCAACCTGTAATGTAAATCTTCCTTAATGCCTAAGCCGCTTAATAATGCAGCTGCTTCACTTTCAGCATTCCAGCCGTTCATTGTGGCAAAGTCATCTTCAAGCTTAGCTGCTTTGATCCCGTCTTCTTCATTGAAATCCGGTTTTGAATAAAGGGCATCCTTCTCCTGCATCAGGTTCCACATAACAATATGTCCCCTTAAAACTGTTTCAAGTACAGGATATTCATCAAATTCAAAGTGGTCTTGTTTCAGAACTGACAACCTTTCACCCGGACCCATTGATATTGAGCCTCTTGTAGCATCAAGGTCGCCCGATATCAAACGCAGGAAAGTAGATTTGCCTGCCCCGTTGGCTCCGATAACACCATAGCAGTTGCCCGGCATAAACTTAATAGAAACGTCAGCGAATAAAGGTTTTTTGTCGAATTGAATTGTTAAATCTGAAACAGTAATCATTCTGAATATTTTTATTTTTTAATAAGGATTGCAAAAGTAACATTGTGCAGATCAAAATGAAAGGAATATAACATTACATGATGAAATGATAACTTTCAACCCCTTTTATTAATATTCAAAGATGAATTTAAAGGTTTTGGATCTTTTCCTTATTCATGTAATATGCTTCAACAACCGACATTCTTGAATATTGTCTTACAGCTTCCAAAGCATCTGAAGCCCAGGCAGCGTTGATGGCTCCTCCCGAAACAGCACTTATTACCGGAATCAGCTGAGCTGCTTTTCTTTCTGAGATATTAATGCCCAGCTTCTGTAAAATGTTCTTAACCATGACCAACATTCCTGAAACAGAATTTATAGGGGCTTTTTCAATCGATTTCCATGTAGACTTAGTAAGTATATTGGAAATAACTTTCATTTGTGCCACTGAATTTATTTTCCCGTTTATTGTAGTTTCTGACCCTGCAGAAATGGCTCTTAGAATTTCAAGTCCTGATTCTTTTGTTGTTATATCAATCTGAAATGAAAGGGCAATTTTATTGGAATAAGCCATTATAATTCCAAAGGAAGCCGGGATATCAACTGCCAGCATGGCAAAACCTCCGATTCCGGTAGTAGCCCCTTCAGCAGCAAGTGTTGCAATGCCCGCCTTTACCCATTTTTTGGCCGATTTATCTGCATTTTCCAGCCAGAGAATGAATTCCTCTTCCGACAGGGCATTAAGGTCATTTACATTATCTGAAAAGCTATAAATGGCATCGGCAATGTACTTATTTGAATTCTTTAAGACTCTTTCAAGCAATGGGGTAGCGGTCTTTATTAAAGGTTTTATCAATAATCCCGCCGGCGATGTTAAAAATCCTACTCCTCTTTGTATCATGTTAGGAGGGGTTATCTTCCAGTTGTAAAATTCCCGGCGTATTATTCTTAAGAATTCATTCATTTAATGAGGTTTTTCATCTATAAACATACAAAATGTATGCAATTAAAGTGCCGGAATTCTAAAGTTTCTGACATGACCATGTTCGAACCAGAGTGCCACCAAAGTGCCACCAAGATACCACCAAACACCATAAGAAATTTTTCTTATGGTGTTTGGTGGTATCTTGGTGGCACTTTGGTGGCACTTTACTAAGGATGAGTTACCGGTCGGAAAGCCCGGGTTTAACGATGCAGGTGAGTATTAATAAAAAAAAAGGCTGCCCCGGCAAACAGGACAGCCTTAAGTATAATTAATCTAATATAGTTATGCTGAATTTATAACATTTTGAATTGCAAGCAGGTTGTTGTCTATTTCCCTGTTTGTTTTAACAACTTTAATAAGAGGAACATAAACTATCTCATCGTTTTGCATACCTACCATTACGCTTTTCTGATCTTCGAGCAAGGCCTGGATAGCAGCAACACCCATTTGAGTGGCAGCAACCCTGTCGGTTGCAGTTGGTGTTCCTCCTCTTTGCATGTGACCGAGTATAGAAACACGTACATCTATTTCAGGGTATTCTTTTTGAACTTTCTCAGCTAATTTTAAAGCACCGCCTGCATTTCCGCCTTCAGCAACTATTACGATTCCTGAACGCTTTTTCTTTTTGAAATCTCTTTCAAGGAAGGTCTTAAGATTGTCTTCCCCTGAATGTTCTTCAGGTATCACAATAACTTCAGCCCCACAGGCTATACCTGCCTTTAATGCAAGCTGACCGGCTTCTCTGCCCATAACTTCAACGAAGAATAATCGTCCGTGAGAGTTGGCAGTGTCTTTTATCTTGTCAACAGCTTGAACTACAGTGTTTAGTGCCGTATCATATCCTATTGTATATTCAGTCCCGTACATGTCATTATCGATAGTTCCCGGAATACCAATGAACGGCATTTCATATTGCTGAGAAAAAGCAAGCGCTCCGGTAAAGCTACCATCGCCACCTATAACAACTACAGCATCGATTTCGTTATCTATCAGATTCTTATATGCTTTGGCCATTCCTTCATCGGTTTTGAATTCCATGCTTCTGGCAGTTTGAAGAAATGTGCCCCCCTGTTGTATGATACCGCTAACATCGTTTGATCGCAATGGAATAAAATCGCCTTCAATCATTCCCTGATATCCTCTTCTGATTCCTATTACTTCCATGTCATTGGCTATTGCTGCACGGGTTACTGCCCTGATGGCTGCGTTCA
>CAYUEI010000072.1:0-12391 GCA_964443445.1 uncultured Prolixibacteraceae bacterium
CAGGTTTATTCCGAAATGTTTTGGAATAGACCGTTTTCTTTTTGTGTATATCTGAAAATTAAAAAGATAAAATGACTAAAGTAGATGTATTGTTAGGCCTGCAATGGGGCGATGAAGGTAAGGGCAAAGTAGTAGATGTCCTAACGCCAAATTACGATGTGATAACAAGATTTCAGGGTGGTCCAAATGCCGGACATACACTTGAGTTTAACAACATCAAGCAGGTACTGCATACAATACCGAGTGGAATATTCAGAGAAAACAAAGTAAATGTTATAGGCAACGGTGTTGTACTAGACCCTTCCGTTTTCAAGAAAGAAATAGAATCGATAAAGAAGATAGGCTTTGATATAACTGACAATCTTTATATATCAAAAAAAGCGCATCTTATACTTCCGACACACAGATTACTTGATGCAGCATCAGAATCATCAAAAGGAGATACAAAAATCGGCTCAACACTAAAGGGGATCGGACCAACTTATCGTGATAAGATAGGTCGTGAAGGATTGCGGGTAGGTGATATAATTTCAAATTTCGATGCTAAATACAATAAGCTCAAAAATCAACATATAGTTTTGCTTGAAGGTTTATATCATTTTGACTATAAAGAACAACTCGTAGAACTTGAAAAAGAGTGGTTTGAAGGCTTAGAGGTTTTAAAAGGTTTTACTTTTATTGATAGTGAAACATATCTTAACCAGGCAATAAAGGAAGGGAAAACAATAATTGCAGAAGGGGCTCAGGGTACAATGCTTGACATTGATTTTGGTTCATATCCTTTTGTAACTTCATCAAATACAATTTGTGCAGGTGCATGTACGGGATTAGGAATTGCTCCCGGTACAATTGGAAAAGTATTTGGAATTTTCAAAGCATACTGCACAAGAGTAGGTTCTGGACCTTTCCCAACTGAGTTGTTTGATGAAACTGGACAAGAATTGCGTAGAAAGGGAAATGAATACGGAGCAACAACCGGACGTCCTCGTCGTTGTGGCTGGCTTGATCTGGTAGCACTCAACTATTCTGTAATGATAAATGGTGTTACTGATCTTATCATGATGAAAGCTGATGTTCTTGATGAATTTGATACAATCAAAATTTGTACAGCATATAAGATAAACGGAGAAACAATATCAACATTTCCCTACGAACTGGATGAAAATGTTGAACCTTTATATGAAGAACTTCCAGGCTGGAAGTGTAATCTCACAAAGGTTTCTTCGCAAGAGCAATTTCCTTTACAGTTAGCCTCTTATATAAAGTTTATAGAAGAAAAAACAGGAGTTAAAGTCTCAATTGTATCGGTTGGCCCAAACAGGGAGCAGACAATAATCAGGAAATAACTGACAGATTAGAATTACCGGTTTTTCAATACCATTAAAAAATAAAAACCTTAAATCTGTTGTTTCTGAAATAATTTGGTTGGAACTTACAAAGAAGATGATAACAACCATATTGGCAGAATCCTCCTTCTTTATTAACCCTGGCCTTTAGGCCGGGGTATGCATGATCGCCTGACACCATGGGTTTTAACCCTAACAGAAGAAGTTTATTCCCTGTCATATCCACATTGTTCCTAAATTCTTTGGGTCGGGACTCGCAATGACGGTAAATTAGAAGTTCCCCCGCTGGTTAGGATTTGTAATCCCTACCTCATCAACAAAAAGGTTGGCTTCAATAGAATTCTTATGATCAGCCTTTAACCGGGATATTCTTTAATACCTCAACTAATATTTCCCAGAAATTTTTAACTGAATTAATATTAACTTTTTCATCCGGAGAATGAGGATATTTGATTGTAGGCCCAAATGAGACCATATCCCATTCAGGGTAAACACCTTGAAATACACCACATTCAAGACCAGCATGCATTGCAGCTTCTTCAGGATAAGTTCCTTTTTTTGTTTTATATGCTTCCCTTATAACTGATAATATTTCAGAATTTCTGTTTGGTTTCCAACCGGGATATGAACCGGTAGTTTCCACTTTAGCTCCTGCCAGCAGGAAACAACTTTCAAGAGAGGAAGCTACTCCATCACGTGCAGAATCGATAAAACTACGAGTGAGGCATAGAAAATAAATTTTACCATCAGAAGAATCAACTACAGAAAAATTTGAAGATGTTTCAACTACCCCTGGCATTGAATCGCTCATTCTGATAATACCATTACGGGCAGCACATATTGCGTTCACAACATCATCCTGAATCATAACAGGAATCAATTTAGAAGGCATATTTGTCATCTCGGCCTGAATTTTAAGATCAGGTTCTGTTAATCCCAGTTCGTTGATTAAAATCGATTCCATTTCGCTAATCAGCTTAAGGAATCTGTCAGATTTATCATTTTTTATGGTAATTACAGCTTCACCTTCACGAGGAATTGCATTTCTCATATTACCACAATTAATAGAAGCAAGACGGCAAGAACATTCTCTGATTGCCTTCTTTAAAATTCGGCCAGTAATCTTGCAGGCATTGCCCCTGCCAAGGTGGATATCTAATCCGGAGTGGCCTCCTTTTAACCCTGAAACAGTAATTTTAAAAGCTGCGTCACCTGTAACATCATAATCATCGTTAAAGTTCCAGTTTGCAATAACGCTCACTCCACCTGCACAGCCAATGCTTATAACATCTTCATTTTCGCTGTCAAGGTTAATAAGTATTTCGCCCTTAAGCATTCCGGGCTTCAGAGCAAAAGCGCCCGACAAGCCTGTTTCTTCATCAACAGTTATCAATGCTTCGATTGGACCATGTTGAATATCTTTTGATTCAAGTATTGCAAGAATAGCAGCGACGCCTATTCCATTATCAGCACCAAGGGTAGTTCCATTGGCAGTTACCCATCCATCCTGAATGAAAGCATCAATAGGGTCTTTTGAAAAATCGAAAATCTTATCACTATTTACCTGGGGTACCATATCAATATGAGCCTGAAGGATAACCCCCTTAAGGTTTTCAAGGCCTGGAGCAGCAGGTTTTCTGATAATTACATTTCCAATATCATCTATTGAGGTTTCAAGGTTAAGCTTTTCTCCCATTTCTTTAATAAAAAGAGCAGCTTTCATTTCATTTTTCGATGGCCGGGGGATGGTCGTCAGTTGAAAAAAATTTTCCCAAAGGTTTTTGGGCTCAATATTTCTTATCTCTTCACTCATAACTTAAATTACTCTTTAATTTTGGAGCAATTTTTAATAGCTCCGGTATTAGTATCAAATTCAATTTTATAATTTCCGTCGAGAAGCATTTCAGGAAAAGAAGTAACAGTACCAAACTGTGAAACAAGAATTCGTCCGGAATAAAATTGATTAATTCCATCAGTAAGGATAATTGACGAATAAACAGGAACTCTGTAAAACAAACCGGATTCGTTTTCAGTATCAGCAACAGTATTGAATTTTTTAATTTCGGAAATTACTTTCTGATCTTTAATCATTTCGAGCATAACAGGTTTTCCTGAAATATCACTTTTAGGGAGTACTCCCCTATCTTCAGAGAAACGGAAAAGCACTTCATTTTTTACACTTTCTTCACCTGGGAAGAAGTAAAAATTGAATTCCTGTACAGAGGTGAAGGTCTTTCCAAGAAAAAGAGAAAGATATTCGTTCTCCGTCTTTTGAGATTTCTTCACAAATGCGCTAAAAGATTCCCCATCTCTGGGCAGATCATCGTTTGTGCTTTTTGATATTAAAGCTTTTTTCTGCCTGATTTTAAAAAGATAATCAGCTGCTTCCCGAGCTTTGGATTCTTCAGACTTAAATGTAGTTGTTTCTTCACCTGTAGCAGTATTGATTTCAGTATCATAATATTCATCTGATGAACAATCGGGGAAAATAATTGAAGGCAATTCATAATAATTCAGGAGGTCATTACCAATAAATGTATTAATGGTCATATTGTTATCAGTATTAATTCCGGTAATAACTCCGTCGCTCCTCAATGAAATAGTAGAAGCCGGAAGACCTGTTGTCCTGTAAACAAAACTTGGATCAGCTTCACTTATTGGTTCTACCGTAATACTTTCCAAATCATAATCATCAGAAGCAATTCCTTTTACATCTTTATACCCAAGATATTTATCTGCCCATTTGTAATAAGGCCCAGGGATAAACTGTTTTTTTGCAACTTTAATCTTAACTGATATTCCGGTACGTGGCAAGAAGTAAATCAAGCCTTCATCAATTACCGGAGTAACAACCTGAGCAGTTGTCTGTTTCTTTTTATCATCCTTTTGAGCTGAAGCGAGCAAGGGGAAAACAGATAATATTAAAATAGTTACGATTAGCTTGTTTATTTTCATGTCTTATATTTTAAAATTATTATCACTAAAATATTATTGCAAAATACTTAAAATTAAACGATAAAAAACCTACAGTTATTATATTTCCATAATTTTGAAAACCTCCTGAAGACTTTCAATAATATCGGAGGCTATTAAAGAAGTCATGCTTGTCTTTCCAATAGCAATATCACCTGCAAGCCCGTGGATATAAACCCCTGCAACAGCTGAGTCTTTGGAAGAATATCCTTGAGCCATCAGTGCTGTAATAATGCCTGTTAAAACATCACCGCTTCCGGCAGTAGCCATTCCGGGATTTCCTGTTGTATTAAAATAGATTTCACCATTGGGACAAACTACAGCAGTATATGCCCCTTTAAGAATTATATAAGTTTTAAATTTTTCAGCAATAGCCAGAGCCTTTGAAAGACGAGTATATGAATTATCTGAATAACCGGCAAGTCGTTCAAATTCTTTTGGATGAGGAGTAAGAATCGATCCTTCGGGTAATAATGACAAGCATTCTTTATTTGTGGAAAGAATATTGATAGCATCGGCATCAATTACAAGTGGTATTTTTGCTTCTTTAAGCAAAGATTTAAATGCTTTCTGAGTATCGTTATCAATTCCGATTGCAGGGCCGATTCCAATAGCATTGTATTTAAAAATATCTTTTGCGCCGGTAAAAATATAGGCTGATTCGTCAACACTAGTCATGGCCTCAGGTACAGCAACCTGCAAAACTGAAACTCCTTTATTTGGTATATGAGTAGTAAGCAGGCCAATCCCACTTCGAAGACAAGCTTTTGAAGCAAGAATTGCAGCACCCATTTTACCAAAAGCACCTGAAATTATGTGTGCATGCCCGAAATTACCTTTATGAGAAAATTTACTTCTTTTTTTAAATAATGGTTTAACGTCGTCAATTTCAGTTAGAAAGAAAGGAGTTTCTGTAAGCGACACAGCTTTAGGATGTAACCCAATATCGAGTATTTCCCAATCACCAGTATATTTTTCATTTTCAGCAAATAGAAAACTCAACTTAGGAAATTGGAAAGTCAGGGTTTTATCTGCTTTAACAATATTTTCCGGAATATTTTCAGAATTGTCTTCTCCCATGAGTCCTGAAGGAATATCAATAGAAATGACATAAGCATCTGATTCGTTAATTTTTTGAATTAGGGATGAAGTTTTACCATCCAGTGGTCTGTTAAGACCACTTCCAAAGAGAGCGTCTATTATCAGAGTACAAGATCTGCTGATATTTATATTTTCGTCACCTTTGATAAAATATACTGAAGCTTTTGCCTGATTATTTAGTCTTTCGAGATTAATGGAAGGAGAAGCGGATAAAGGTTTTCCATTATCAAGAATAAAAACTGTTACATAAAATCTGGAGTCCATCTTTGCAAGCATACGAGCAACAGCTAATCCGTCACCTCCGTTATTTCCATGCCCGCAAAAAACAAATACTTCTCCCTGAAAGACAGTTTTATCAATAATATAATCAGCAATCCTACCGGCAGCCCTTTCCATCAGGTCGATATCTTCAATTGGTTCATTTAGAATGGTAAATCTGTCGATTTCAGCAATTTTAGATACAGGAAATATTTTCATTATGTTGTTTATTGCTTTCTTATCAAATTTACTAAGAATTATAAAAAATCTTATAAAAAATCTTAATTAGATTTCATGAGATGTATCATGAAAATTTAGATCAGTGTTTTACAATTTGGATTCAAATTTTATAAGTGAAAATAATTTATAAACATTAATTTTTAATGATTATTTTTATAGCATACAAAACCGGTTACCTTAACACTTAATTTATGCAAAGAGATAAGAATACTGCATTCTTTGGACACCCTATAGGGTTGTTTACACTTTTCGCAACTGAAATGTGGGAACGCTTCAACTATTACGGAATGAGAGCCCTTCTCACAATATTTCTGACAGCGACATTAGCCACCGGAGGTTTTGGTCTTGATGAGAATTCAGCTCTGGCTGTTTATGGAATTTTTACAGCTCTGGTATATGTTACTCCAATAATAGGAGGAATGCTGGCCGACCGAATACTTGGACAGCGAAAATCGATATATATAGGTGCGCTGACAATGGCAACAGGACAGCTATTTCTGGCTTTTGCCGCATCTATGAAACCTGAAGCAATTGAACTTAAGCAGACTATTTTTTACATGGGTTTAGGAATCCTGGTTTGTGGTAATGGTTTCTTCAAACCCAATATATCGACAATGGTAGGAGAGCTTTATCACCCAAAGGATACTCGCCGTGACGGAGCTTTTACCATATTCTACATGGGTATTAACATTGGGGCAACTTTGGGACCTTTTATTGCAGGTCCATTAGGAGAAAAGGTAGCCTGGCAATATGGTTTTCTGGCATCAGCAATTGCAATGTTAATTGGGTTTACCTGGTTTTATTTTTCACACAGTGCACTTGGTGCAACAGGTATGCCTCCCAAATATAAAAGGGAAAAAACAAAACTCACAGCAAAAGACAACCTCGATGTTGCGATATTTTACTTAGGAACTGTTTCTTTGGTTATCGGGTTTTTGCTTGGATGGAAAGTTTTGCCTGATATAGCCCGTAAGATTATAGTTATCACAGCTGCAGTTATTGGAGTTGGATATCTGGCGTTAAATATTGGTAAAAACACAAAAGGGAAAGATGAATGGAGTCGTGTAGGTGTAATTTTCATCCTTGCACTTGCCAATATATTCTTTTGGAGTGGATTTGAACAGGCTGGGGGTACATTTGCCCTTTTTGCCCGAGATAACGTAGACAGAGTGATAGGAAACTTTGAAATACCTGTTACTTTATTTCAAACATTCAATGCCATTTTCATTGTCTTATTTGCTCCATTATTTACGATACTATGGTCTCTACTGGATAAAATAAAACTCAATCCCAATACTCCTTTAAAATTTGGATGGGGAATGTTATGTTTAAGCATAGGCTTTTTTGTAATGGCTTTTGCATTTGATGCAACTCAGGGAGGAATGGTAAAAGTCAGTCCTATGTGGCTTGTACTGGTATTTTTGCTTCATACCTGGGGTGAATTATGTTTGTCTCCAATAGGTCTTTCAATGGTTACTAAACTAGCGCCTGTTAAGCTGGCATCTACAATGATGGGAGTATGGATGGGATCGTTTGCATTTGGAAATTATCTGGCTGCTTCATTAAAATCAATAGTAGAAAAATTTGATCTTCCGCTATTCTGGTTCATAGCAATAGAAACCTTAATTGCATCAGCAATTTTGATGGCAATATCGCCAATTTTAAACAGAATGATGAAAGGAATAAAATAAAACTTATCGTATGAGTTCTCGAAAACATCCAAAAGGATTGATGATCCTTTTCTTCACTGAAATGTGGGAACGTTTCGGTTATTATCTGATGCTGGGAATATTCACTTTATATATGATAGCACCTGAGACAGCTAAATTTGCCGGACTCGGATTAAGCAACATGCAAGCTGCTGATATATACGGTACATATCTGGCATTAGTATATTTGACACCATTTTTCGGAGGGCTCATTGCAGACAGACTATTAGGATACAGAAAGTCGATTTACATCGGAGGGCTTTTAATGGCGGCCGGATATATTGGTTTGTCAATTCCTGATAGCATGCTTTCATTTTACATCTCACTTCTTCTGATAATATTAGGTAACGGTATGTTTAAGCCTAATGTTTCAGTATTACTTGGTAAGTTATATGAAAAACCTGAATATGAGAAATATAAAGATTCAGGATATAACATATTCTATATGGGCATTAACCTTGGAGCGTTTGTCTGTAACTTTGTTGCTGCTTGGTTAAGGCTGACTTACGGCTGGGGATGGGCATTTGCTGCTGCAGGATTTGGAATGATAATCGGTATAATTTGGTTTGCTATTGGAAGCTGGAAAACGCCGGAAATTAAAGAAGCTGATAAGATATCACCCAAAAGTGAAAACGACATTTCTTTCAGCAGAATATTATTAACTCTTTTTTTACCTGCTTTTGGAGCGGCCCTTATTGGATGGTTAATTCCAAACAACATATTTGGTTCAAACTCAACTGATGCCTTTATTTTCTTTTGTTTGCCTGTAATTTATTTCTTCTTCAATATCATGAGAACGGCCTCAAAAGATGAAAAACCAAGGATAGCAGCTTTACTTTCAATTTTCGGAGTAGTAATTATCTTTTGGGCGGTATTTCATCAAAATGGATCGGCATTGACTTACTGGGCTAAGAACAATACAGACAGAGAGCTTGGTCCAAAAATGGAGAAAGTTATTAATACAATTGCAAGTGTTGAAGAAGTATCGACAGTGCCACGTGAGAACAAAGTTTTAGGTCTTCATGGCGAAAATATGGGAACTGAAGTAGGTCCCAGTTATTATTTTTTCAACTATACAGATGAATTACCTGTTGGAAATCTGACAGGCAAACCCGAAGACATAACAGAAAGTGAGTGGAAAAACATAGAAGAAAAATCTTCATCTCAATATGGAAAAATATCATTATGGCCAACTGAGCTTCAGGCATCAATAAATCCATTCTTTGTAGTGTTACTTACTCCTTTGGTGGTTGCTTTTTTTAATTTTCTTGGAAGAAGAAGAAAAGAACCTTCAACCCCCGGTAAAATAGCTTTAGGCATGTTGATTTCTGCTTTATCATGGCTGGTAATGGTTGTAGCCGCAATAATTAGCTCCAATGGTATTGAAAAAGCCTCTGTCGCATGGTTATTTGGTGTGTACGGAGTAATTACCATTGGTGAACTTTGCCTAAGTCCTATGGGATTATCACTTGTTTCGAAGCTTGCCCCAAAGCGGATAGCAGCTTTAATGATGGGAGGTTGGTTCTTATCAACATCAATAGGGAATAAACTATCAGGAATTCTTTCAGGGATGTGGGATCTGTTTGATAAGAAATCCTATTTCTTTTTGACAAATGCGATTTTAACAGCTGCAGCTTTTATAATAATACTACTTATGCTTCCCTGGTTAAAAAGGGTTTATAAGGAGCATATGAATAAATGATGAATAAATTAGAGTGAGTTGAAATATTTGAATATTTCATCCCTTGAGCTTTTATTTACAGGAATTATTGCATCATCAATAAAAACACAGTTGCCACCAAATCCTGTGACATTATTTATATTTATCACATAAGAACGGTGTACTCTTTTGAAAATATCAGATGGAAGTCTTTCTTCAAAAGACTTAAGGACAGATGAATACAAATAATTCTTTTTACGTGTATGTATATTAGTGTAACCTGTTTCTGATTCCAAATACAAAATATCTTCAAAATTTACTCTTTCAAAATGATTGTCTTTTCTAACAAAAAGGGCATTATTAATTGGTAACACACTATTCCCGGTCTGATTAACATTCAATCCTGCATTCGCATTATCAATCCTTTTACCTTCAGCATAATTTTGAAGAGCCAGTTCAATAGAAATTTGCATTTGACGGTCGTTAAAAGGTTTGATAATATAAGCTGAAGGTTGAGACTCCTTTGCTCTATCAAAAATAGCTTTGTTAGCTAGTGAAGAAAGAAAGATAAATGGAATTTTAAATTTATCATTAATAATTTTCGAAAGTTCAATACCATCCATCTCTCCCTGTATATTAATATCAAGCAAAGCCAGATCTACATTTTCTTTTTGAAGGATTTTGAGAGCTTTATCTGCAGAAGGAGCCACTCCGGCGACAGAATACCCAAAGTCAAGAAGTCTCATTGCAATATCTTCAGATATCATGAATTCATCTTCAACAATTAAAATTCTTACCTTATTCTCCATGTCAGAAAAGTTTATTTTTATCCAAAGTTAATAACCATTTGCTACCATTATCCCCATTGTAATCAATTTCTCCTTCAAGTTGTGAAACCAAAGAGTGAACGAGCTTTAATCCAAATGATTCAGATGATCTCCAGTCGAACCCTTCGGGTAATCCCTTCCCATTATCCCCAATATTTAAAAATACTTTAGAATCAATATTCTCAACAGATATTGAAAGACTTGGCAATAGATTATCATTTTTACCATATTTAAGAGAATTTGTAATAATCTCGTTCATTATCAAACCAAGAGGAATAGCTTTATCGATATTAATCTTAAAAGATTCCAGTTTCAGATTCAGTTTAAACTCTGATCCGAAATTCATAACCAGGTTGTTTGATAATTCTTCGATATAATCTTTAAGGTCGATAGTGGTATCTACATCATCTCTGTAGAGTTTTCTGTGCATTAATGTCAATGATTCAACCCTGTATTTGCACGATATAAGAGCTTCAGCAGCAGGGTGTCCTTTTAACTGCCGGGCTTGCAGGCTTAACAGGCTTGCAACCATCTGGAGGTTATTTTTAACACGATGGTTTAACTCTCTAAGCAGAAGGGCCTTTTCTTTTTCTCTTTTCTCCAGAAGTTGTTTCTGTATATTAAGTTCATTATTTGTTTTTTTAGAAATTTTGAATAACCTTAACAATAGGAATGTAAATACTGTAACAATTGCAACACCGAAAGCCAAAATAAAAGAAATATTTCTTTGAAGCTTGTTAATTTTATTTAAGCTTGTGATTTCCTTTTCAAGTTTTACCTGCTCAAACTTACTTTGTTGCTGTTCCATTGCTCGAACAGTTTCAACATCTTTAAGACTATCATTATAAATTTTAAATTGCTTCTGGTATCTTAAAGCTTTTTTGTAATCCTTTTCATTTTCATAAAACTTTGCCAATTTTAGGTTTATATCCCTAATTTGCTCTTTTAGACCATCATTTTTAGCTATTTCAAAACTTTGTAATAATAAATTCTCTCCTTTATTCTTATCACCTTCTTTGATAAAAATATCTGCCATTTCACTTTGAAAATACGAAGTAAAATAGGAGTCTCCCTTTTTACTGAAAACGTCAATTGCCGAACTAATTTCTTTTTTTGCAAGTTCAGTTTTTCCTTGTGCTGAATGAATAAGGCCAATATTGCCAATAATTAATAATTTACCTGAGTCGTCATTGAAATTTTCCTTAATTCTCAATGCTTTATAGAAATAGTATTCAGCGCTGTCAAGTAAATGGATTTTACGGAACGTTTCCCCAATATTTAAAAATACATTGGATAAGCTTACACTGTCTCCCATAACAGTCATTAAATCTACACTTCTCCTCATGTATTTAAGGGCATTTATATTATCATCGTTAGCAGAAAAAGTAGTTCCAAGGTTAAAATAAGCAATAGCTTCATTTTGTTTCATACCAATATCCCTATACAATTCTGAAGATTTGATATAAGAATTTATTGCCTCAAGATAATTGCCAAGTAATCTGTTTTTAATTCCGCAATATTCCCATGCCATAGCTTCATACTCTTTATTTTGGATTTCTTGAGAAACAGCTACAGCTTCAACTGCAAAATTCAATGCTTCATAGGAATTGCAATAATAGGCAAGATTTAACAACAACCTTGCCCTTTTATCATCAATTGACTTATAATTAGATAAGCGTACTTTCAGAGAATCAACAATATGAGAATCTTGTCCTAATACTGTAATACTTAAAAGCACGAAAAATAAACAATAAAAAATTCTCCTCATCAATATTCAATTTTTTTCAAATTATTTCGGAGGCGGTGGTGGTGGTGGTGTAATCGTTCCTGAAGTTAAAGGGTCTACCAAACCATATTGTAATTTGCCCCAGAGGTCTTTAAATTCAAAAAGAATTGAATATTTCATAACAGCATCAACAGGAATAGAGTCAGAAGTAGTAAAAATAAATTCCTTTTTAGGTTTGCCATTCGATTCTCCCTTATCTTTTGGCAGGAATTTAATTTTACCCTTAGAATCCATTTGAGGAGCGTCTTTGATTGTTTCATCCCATTTCTTTTGTGAAGGAGAACTGGTAATCATCTGCAAATCAAGCTGAGAATCACCGTTAAGATCTACAAAATTAACAATACCTCCTGAAATCGATTCAATAATCCAGTGAAATTCAGAATCATCTTCAAAAACCAGAATATCCTTTAAAGGACCTGTAAATTTGGCCTTTGGAGCTTCCAGTAAATAAAAAGATTCAGCAGGAAATGGTTTGTCAATTGTTCCGTAAG
>CAYUEI010000073.1:0-12380 GCA_964443445.1 uncultured Prolixibacteraceae bacterium
TCAGGCTCAATGGTTTGAAGACTTTGGAATACAATCTGTTCAGGAAAGCAATGGCATCAGACTTCAGAAAATTAATAAGCGTTTTCCCGAAAGATATATTAGGAATTTTATTGAAAATCCCGATATCGCACAAACCTTTGCTGTTATGTGCGTGTGCAAAGGAATTCCCTTTCATTTCAGCGGACTGGAAACTCTCAAAATAAAGGAAACAGATAGAATATATGCCCTTATAACAGAGCTTGCAAAGCTTGGTGCCGAGCTGTACGAACCGGAACCCGGAGAACTTGCATGGGAAGGCTTTGTCGATGAGCTTAAATTCAATTCAAGTGTTTCTATAGAAACTTATCACGATCATAGGATGGCTCTTGCTTTTGCTCCTGTAGCTATCGTAAATGGAGAAATTACTATTAAAGATCCAATGGTTGTTACAAAATCTTATCCCGACTTTTGGAGTGATTTGAAAAAATCAGGTATTAATATAAGATAAGCACCAATTTTTCAAAAATTATGATAATTTTACTCGGCAAGTATATTACATAAGTGTTTCTGAATATGAGGCGACTTTTTATTAATAAACTAAATATTTAAACCTTAACATTATGAAAAAATCTTTTCTTTTAGTAGTTATTCTGCTTGTTTCTGTCATTGGTTTTAATGCTATGGCTCAGCAGTTCTCTTTGCCTTCTCAGTCTTTCTCACAGACAAAAACCAGTTACATAACTAAAAGCGATGGTGCTGAAACTCAAGCTAAGATTCTTATATTGAAATATAAAAAAGGCCAGATTGCTGAAATGAAGGTAAAGGATGAATCAGGCAATAAGATAAAAATCAAACCTACAGATATCAAACAGATGTATTTACCTCAAAGCATGCTTGACAAACTCGGGCAAGCCGATAAATTCCTCACTGATGCAAAGCTTTGGAAGAGTGATGTTCTTGATAACAGTAAAATAGCTGACGGATATGTTTATTTCGAAAGCACAGATGTTAAGTTTGGCAAAAAGGTTCAGAAGTTATTGATGCAGGTTGTTAACCCGGCATTCTGTTCAAAAGTTAAGATTTATAACGATCCTTTTGCAAATGAAAGTATGGGTGTTGGAGTCGGCGGCATTACTTTGGCCGGCGGGGACCTCAAATCATATTATTTCAAGAAAGGTGATGACCCTGCTTTCTTACTTCAGAAGAAAGATTATAAAAAGAAATTTGCTGAAATCTGGAGCGATTGTCCTGCTTTAATTGAAAAGTATGGTGAAAAACCGGTTTGGACTGATTTGGCTCAGCATGTATATGAATATTCAACTCTTTGCAATCAGTAAAACCTGTTGAATTTCAATTAAAATAGATTCAGATTTTTCTAAAAAGGAGGCTGTCCGAAATATAAAGGGCAGCCTCTTTCTTTTTGATTAAATATCAACCTTCTTAATACCTCCTTCGTACCACCTACCTATCAAACACCATAAGAAGTATTCCTTATGGTGTTTGATAGGTAGGTGGTACGAAGGAGGTAGCTATTATAATACTGCTTTAATTATTTCCTTTACATTATCGGTAATACCGTAAGTATAGACATGAAGGCTGGGAACTTTGTTAGCAATCAGGTCTTTAGCTTGATGGATAGCCCATTCGGTGCCTACCTTTTTTGCATCGTCGTTATTTTTACATTTAGCAAGTTCGTTAGCAAGATCAACAGGAAGATCAATTCTGAATATCTTTGGCAGAACAGTAAGCTGATTCATAACTGCAATTGGCTTGAGGCCCGGTATGATTGGAACAGTAATTCCAATTTCCCTGCATTTATTTACGAAATTGTAATATTTGTCATTATCAAAAAACATCTGAGTGACAATATAATCGGCACCTGCATCAACTTTTTTCTTTAGGAAATGAAGGTCGCTGTCAAGATTGGGAGCTTCAAAATGTTTTTCAGGATAGCCGGCTACCCCTATAGAAAAATCAAGAGGAGTATTGTTTTTCAAATATGGGTCGAGATACTTGCCTTTTTTTAGGTTGGAAATCTGTTCAACAAGTTCATTTGCATTTGAATTTCCATCTTTCTCGGGAGTGAAAACCGGTTCCTGCTTCGATCCGTCACCCCGTAAAGCAAGGACGTTATCTATTCCAAGGAAGTTAAGATCAATGAGGACGTGTTCCGTTTCGCTTCTGGTAAATCCTCCGCAAAGAATATGAGGAACAACAGGTATTCCGTATTTATATTGGATAGAAGCAGCGATTGCAACTGTTCCGGGTCTTTTCCTTACGGTTCTCTTTTCAATAAGGCCGTCTTCCCTGGTTCTGAAATCAATTTCATCACGATGAGTAGTAATATTTATATATCGTGGGTTGAATTCAATAAGCTGATTAATAGTTTCATATAATTTATCGCCGCTGGAACCTTTTAAGGGCGGGAGTAATTCGAAAGAAAAGAGGGTCTTGTCGGAATTACTGATTATGTCAATTACTTTCATTCGGATAATAATTATTTAATAGTGGCAAAAGTACAAATATAATCTGATTGAGTTTTTAAGAAGCAATATAAGAGATTAGTTTTTTTAAATGGCTATAAATTTGAATTTGAATCATTAACTTTGTGACTGTAAATAAAGGTGAGATGTATTCTATAAGACAAAATAAAGTTTCAAGGTTAATACAGAAGGAGCTGGCAGAGATTTTTCTTCATGAAAGCAGGGAGCATTTCAAAGGCAAGATGATTTCTGTAACTGTTGTAAGGGTTTCCAAAGATCTTGCAGTAGCAAAGATTTATCTTAGTATTTTTCCATCTGAAGGGGCTGAAGAAGTATTAAATCTGATTAAACAATTATCTCCGCAACTAAGGGGAATGTTAGGGAGAAAAGTTGGAAAACAGCTCAGAATAGTTCCTGAACTTGATTTCTTTGTAGACGATAGCCTTGACTACATTGACAATATTACCCATATACTTAAAAATTAAAAAAGGAACAGATGCAGTACGATCCGATTAAAAAGAGCCTGGGTAAAGTATTCAACCGTTCAGTATGTTACAGGAAAATATTTTACAGGCTTCTTGATATACTTTTACTTCGATCTTGGCATATAAGACAGGAATTAAAAAAATGGGATTCTCCTGAAAATCCGGTTATTCTGGATGCAGGATCAGGATTCGGACAATATTCTTATCGTATGGCCCGTATGTTTCCGGGAGCTTTAATTAAAGCTGTTGATGTAAAGAATGAGCAGGTACAGGATTGCAATGAATTCTTTTTAAAAGGAGGGTTGAATCAAAGAGTGATATTTGAAGTTGCTGATTTAACTGAATATGTTGAGGAAAACCAATTTGACCTTATTCTTTCAGTTGATGTGATGGAACATATTGAAGATGATATGGCGGTTTTCAGAAATTTCTATAAGTCTCTAAACAATAAAGGGATGCTTATTATTTCAACACCAAGTGATAAAGGAGGTTCAGATTCCCATGATCACGAAGAAGGGACAGGCTTTATAGATGAGCATGTAAGAGACGGGTATAATATCGATGAAATAAGAAACAAATTGCATGAAGCAGGGTTTCTGAATATTAATGCAAGGTATCAATACGGGACGTCGGGACACATATCATGGTTATTATCAATGAAGTATCCAATTCAAATGATAGGAGTAAGCAAATTATTTTTTATAATCCTTCCGATATACTATCTGATTTTATTTCCTGTTTCAGCAATTTTAAATTGGATTGATGTCATTAAGGTACATAAAACAGGAACAGGATTAATAGTAACAGCCATCAAATAATTGAATTTATCGTATTACATAGCGCGCCGATATCTTGTTGCCAGGAAGTCGAGAAATGTTGTAAACATCATTTCGGGTGTTGCGTTGACAGGAGTTATTGCGGGTACTATTGCCCTGGTTGCAGTGCTTTCGATATTCAATGGTTTTGATGTATTGATAAAATCTTTTTTTAGTGTTTTCGACCCTGAAATAAAAATAACATTAGCCGAGGGCAATCAGTTTAATCCTGACACAGAGGAACTTCAAAAAATAAGGAATGACAAATCTGTTGTTCATTTTTGTGAGGTAGTTGAAGAGATAGCGCATTTCAGGTTTGAGGAGAGGCAGCACATTGCGTATATCAAAGGGGTTGATGAAGAGTATCTTGATATGAGTCCCCTTGATTCAATGATGTATGATGGGAAGTTGATGCTTTTCGATGGTAATTTTCATTATGCTGTAATAGGAAGAGGACTAAGCTATAACCTTGGTGCTTCAGCCAATTTTATCCATCCTTTATTTATTTCAGTTCCCAAAAAGGGGATAAGCAGAAATATATTATCAAATCCATTCAATCAGGAATATTTTTTCTTATCAGGAATATATTCAGTAAATCAGCAGGAAGTGGACGATATGTATGCCCTGATTTCGATTGAAAAAGCCAGGGAATTACTTGAAATGGGCAACAATGTAACAGCTGTTGAACTGAAGTTAAAAGAGGGTAGTGATATTAAGAAATTCCAGAGAGAGACACAAAAGTTGCTGGGAGATAAGTATAAGGTTTTGAATAGGTATCAGCAGCACGAAGATTATTATAAGGTAGCAGAAAGCGAAAGATTCTTTATATTTCTGATTATGACTTTTATTTTAATTATAGCATCTTTTAATCTTGTGAGCTCGATTGCTATGTTGATAATAGATAAAAAGAAAGATATTAATATATTGATTAGTTTGGGTTTAACAAAGAAAGATTTGGGCAGGATTTTTCTTTTTGAAGGTATTCTGGTTTCTTTTGCAGGAGCTTTAACAGGGATTATTGCCGGGGTACTTTTATGTTTGGGACAAATACATTTTGGGTGGTTAAAATTTCCGGGTTCATTTTCAGTTGAGAATTATCCGGTTGATATTCGTTTTGGGAATCTTGTTTTAATATTTGTGACAGTATTAGTAATTGGAGCTATTGCCTCATGGCTACCTGTCAAGTTTTTGCCACAAAGATTTTTTCAATTGAGGGAAGATTAAAAATCATCTGTATTTTTCAAGAGTAAACCAGAATGTTGAGCCTTTACCTAATTGACTTTCAACATTTAACTTAGAACCGTTAAGTTTAAGGAATTCATTGCATATAACAAGGCCTAATCCAGTGCCGCTTTCACCTGATGTACCGGTTTTAGAAGATATGTTTTCAATTTTAAAAAGATTATCAACTTCGCTTTCTTTCATTCCAATTCCAGTATCAGTTATTTTAAAAATAACTTCATTGCCCTTTGATTCAACCTTCACATTTACTGAACCTTCAGGATTAGTAAATTTAATAGCATTTGTAACAAGATTTCTAAGAACTGTTTGAATAGTATTCTTATCTGCATTGACCTTTAGTTTTGTATTAAAGGGCAGTAAAAGTATGATGTTCTTGTTATGAGCCAATTCGTCGCAAACAGATTCTATATTGATAAGTAAATCATCGACAGGGATTGGCTTCTTTTTAATATTAATCCTATTGGTTTGAGTTTGAGCCCATATAAGCAGGTTATTAAGCAATTCAAGTGTATTTGAAGTAGACTTATGAAGGGAGTTGAGATAAAGCTTTATTTTATCATCTGATACATTATCGTACTGCATAAGAATTACCTTAATAAGCTGGTCAATTGAGGTAACCGGATTTCGCAGGTCGTGACTTATAATGGAAAAGAACTTATTCTTTGTTTCATTGGCAAGCTCCAGATCTTGTTTTTGCTTCTCGATATGTTCTTTTTGTTTTTCGATTTCAGAAGTTCTTTCATGGACTTTATGCTCAAGTAGAAGTTTGGCTTTTAAAAGATTTTTATATCTTTCTCTGATGTAAATAAAGATCAATGCTGCTACCAGAAGCAACATTGATATTTTGAAGATCCATGTTTGCCAGATTGCAGGATGCATGTGTATTTTAATATCGGTACTTTTTTCAGAAATTAAACCATCTCTGTTGCACGATTTTACGCTAAAAGTATATTCTCCGGGGAAAAGGTTAGTATACTGTACGAAGTTATTGGAATAATCAGCTTCTCTCCATTCTTTATCAAATCCTGATAATTTAAAGTAATATTTATTGAGGGAGGATGGATTAAAATCCATTGATGAGAAATAGATCGTAATTATTTTGTCTTTCCTTTTGAGATGTATTTCTTTAGCTATATCAATAGATTCAGAGATGTTTTTATTGTTGGGTTTTGAAATTGAAGTACTTCCGATATATAAACCGGTAGTAATAGTTCTTTTAACCAGAGTATCAATAATAAGGTTATCGGTATTTGCATAATTAACACCATCAACTCCACCTGCATAAATCAATCGAGAATCTTTATCCCATAATAAAGCGCCTTTATTGAACTGGTTGTTTTTTAATCCGTTGTGGCGGTAAAAGTTTTGGACATTACCTGTTTTTCTTTCAATGAAAGTGATACCGGAAATTGAAGCTACCCAAATGTTTCTGTTATCATCAGATAAAACTCCCTGGATGATGTTATTAGAAAGTAAATCGAGAGAAACGATCTTTGATATTTTTTCTTTGGAAGGTATGAAAAGATAAATACCTGAACCATCAGTAGAAATTAAAAGGGAATCAGTATTTTCAATATAAATGTCCAATATTCTTTCTTTTGGAAAATCAGGAAACGATTCACTGTAGCTGTATATTTTCTTAGAATTGTCATTTATATTAAACTTTATTAACCCAATACCGATATCTGCTACCCATAATATTGAATCACAAATTTCAAGGTCGAAGACGCTATTTCTGAACTGATCTTTATCATCGAAGTTAATTGATGTATATGTTAAGGTTTTTTTATCTACTTTTTTGATTCCGCCTCCCCACGAGCCTCCCCATAAGTAATCATCATTTTGGGCAATAGCAAAAATAGCATGACTCCAGTCGTCATTTTTGTTAATGAGCTTAGTGAATTTTTTAGTTTCAGGATTAAATCGGCTTATAAAACCACCATCGGTTCCAATCCAGATATTACCATCCCTGCTCATTTCAAGAGTAAGAATTGAATTACTGCCAAGTTCCGGATTGTTTTTCACAGTATAATTTTCAGTATTACCTGTTCTGAGGTTATATTGCCATAAACCCTGTCCCCTGGTTCCAATCCAAAGGTTTTCTTTATTGTCTTTTATTAAAGAATAGGCATTAATTTCAACGGGCACCGGAGAATTAGGGTCTTGTATTTTTATACTTTCAAACATTTTTTCCTTAAGGGAAAGCATATACAGGCCATTGTCAATTGTTCCTATCCATAAGTAATTGTACTTATCGATGAACATTAGATTTACGGCATTAGAACCAAGACTGTTTGGATAAAACTTATTTTTTTTAAAATGAGTTTTCTCATCTGTATTGATATCAATCTTATATAATCCGTCTTGCCAGGTACTAATCCAGATATTTCCATTTTCATCAATTACGATATCAGAAAGGAAATTATTATTAAAAAAAGAAGGGTCTTTAAGAAGTTTAATCTGGGAATCGTATTTTGGGTTTAGTTTGTAGAGATTACCTGTCCATGTTACGAATAAAAAAGTACCGTTTTTTTGTTGGGCAATGCCTTTAATGGAGCCTATATCAGAGAAATTTTCCTGTTCTCTGAAAAGACTCATGTATTTTATCTCTTCAGTTTCGGTATTTATGCGAAATACTTCACCTTGATTTAAGCCAACCCATATATATCCTTCCTGATCACAAAGCATTTTGGTAACATTTGAATTTATTCTTTTATATGGGTCAGCTTCAGAAATGTCAAATAGTTTGAACAGGCCAGTCTTTTTATTGTATTTACTGACTCCTTCACCGACAGTGCCTATCCATATATTACCTGCTTTGTCTTCTGTTATGGCAGAAATAGTTATTCCTTCATCATTTTTACCGGATTGTTTTATTCTTTTGAAGCTGTTGGTTTTTCTGTCATACTTGTTAAGACCGCTACCAATGGTTCCAATCCATAATTCATTATCAGAGTCTACAAACAGAGAGTAGATAAAATTTCCTGAAATTGAAGTAGAATCCTCAGAATTATTTATATAATTAACAGTGTTATATCCGTCTAGTCTGTTTAATCCAAAGTTAGTTCCAACCCAAATATATCCTAGTTGGTCACGGGCTATTGCTTCAACGGTATTGTGAAAAAGTTTACCATTACTTGTATTGAAACAAATAAAATCTTCATCAGGATTTTCCCCTAAAGCGACTGAAAAGACAAAGAGCAATATTAAAAAGACGAAGTTCTTCACCTTTTATATCGTTATATGATTAAATGATAAGACAAATTAAGGAAATTATTTGATATGAAGTAATCTTAATGTTGATATTTATGGAATTACAATTTGAGTTGATTTTTAAGAAAGTAAATACAAATATTAAGAAAATTTGAGTACAAAGGTTTTAAAAAAAGGGCTGTTATTTTTAACAGCCCTTTTTTTTAGAAAGTAAATGTTATTCCGACCGTAAATGGTGTTGTATCTGGTCCTAATCCTGATTTGAACAGCTTGGTATTGTAATAGGTAGCATATAATCCAAAGTTTTCAAATCCCACTCTGGCAGTATAACCCCAGCGAACAGGCGATAGATTGTGATCACCTTTATCTTTTCGCTTTTCATCTCCAATCTGTGTTTTTGTGTATTCGTTTATCTTTACTCCTCCGATTACTCCGGCAGTTATAAATAGTCTGTCCTCATCCCATTGTCCGGGTATTTGAAATTCAATAAGTAAAGGGGCAGTAATGAAAACTGTTGAAAGTTTACTTAATCTGAAATCACCCTCAGACAGAAGACTTGGCTGGATGATTCCATTTTCATCTTTAATAATTGTTGCTCTGTTTTTAAATTTGTAGTCGTTAAAATTGACACCTAATCCGGTTACTAAACCAAAGTATGAAGAGAAACCAAAGCTGTATTCGAATAAGTTGATATTGACTTCGAAAGATTTTTCAGGGCTTGTTTCCATAAAACTGATTGTGCCTTCAGGATAAAGAGAATAATTAGTGTTGAGAAGTTGATTTCCTCCGAAGTCAATACCCATCCAGTGGCCGTCAAATCTTTTTCTGCTGCCATAATGCTTTCTGTCATAATATTCTCTTTCTTTTCTTTCCCATCTGCTTTCGAATTCATCTATCCGTTCCACGTCGATGTGGGTTTTGTCTTCATCAGTTGTGATCTCAATTGCATGTTTTCCTATTCTGATATGTACAGTATCTTTGTCATTCTTTTTTATAGAATCATCAAACTGAATATCTTCTTCGGATTTTTCAATCTCCTCAGCTTCAGTAATTGCATCAATAGAATCAGCAGCTGAAATAACAGAGTCGATTTTTGCAATTTGCTGATTATTAACTGTTGATAAAGAGTCGTTCTCCGCAACCTGAACTTGTTCTTCATTTGTTTGAGCAAAGCCCGACACCGACAAAAGAACGGCAGTAATAATTAGTATAAAATTTTTCATAGCTATTAATGTTGAGTAAATTTGATTTGTTGTACCTGAGACGAATTCATGCAATAAAAAGTTACTCAGTTTTTATATTTTTATCATTTCAGAAAGAAATTTAAAAATGACACGAGAAGAGGTTTTAACACTACTTGAATCAGTTTATTCAAAAGCCGATTATGATTACCTTTTTATGAAGGCTGAAAAAGAAATTGATTTTTTCAATCTAATATGGGATATTTCAAAAGATCGGCCTTTTAATAAATCCTGGAGATTATTATGGATTCTTGATCATGCGACAAGAAAGAAGAACGATTTTATAATTCCAATACTTGATGATTTGTATCGCTTGGTATTATCAACTGATAATGAAAGCTATATAAGACAATCAATGTTGCTTATATTACGGTGTCCTTTAAAAGAAGATTTTATTTCTGAACTTTTAGAAAAATCAATATCATGGATGAATGATCCAAGGGGTAAGGTATCAACCCAGGCATTGGGTTTAGAATTCTTTTATCAGGTTTGCAAGATGTATCCTGAAATGAGTCCTGAGTTGATATCCAATATTGATGATATACTTGAAAAAAGACCATCTTCAGGAATGAAAGTGAGATTAAAGAAAATTAAAGGAGATCTCGAAGAAATATTCTCCGGGTATTAAAATTATTTGTTTGTCAGAGGAATTGAAAAAGCAAACAGACGACTTTGATATTCTATAGATTTTACTTCGCCACTCAGGTTCGTGGTATATATAAATCTATCCTCAGAAGCATTTTTTATAGATTCCAGGGCAGAATTCCTTATTTTCTTTAGATTTTCCCTGCTTGCCAATTCATCTAATTTTTGGGCAATGAACTCTCCAATAGTGAGGTATTTAGAGTCGTTTTTTTCATAGACCGGAGTATTGTTGCTTACAGAGATTAATTCATAATTCTGCATATTGTTTTCTGAATAAACGAGGATATTTTCTATTGGTGTCATTCCTGGAATATTTGATTTTGTCAGTGAATCTTTAGAGGTCTCAAAACAAATTTTGTCTTCAACTTCTGTGTTAATTTTAGGGCTTTCAATAGCTGATTTGTGATTAACTTTTTTTGTAACAGGGCTTAATGTGCTTTTAAAAAGGATATCATCAATATTGGGTTTAACATCGTTATTTGTTGAAATGGATTCATTTATCTCAGCAACAATGATTTCTTTTGGTTTATCACCATTTATAGAAAAGATAGCGAACATTGCAATTACTATTGCAGCAACATTCCACCACTTAAGGATTAATGGATTTTCATTCTTTAAAAGCTTGTTTTTAGCTTTATATGTTATAGAAGTGTCAGGTATTAAAATAACAGATTTGTAAATGTTTAATTCTTTTTTTAACAGGGGTTTTTTTCTTATAATCTTAAGGAATGCTTTTTTTTCATCAGGGCTTAGGTCTCCTTCAATAAATCTGACACATTGCTCTTCAGAAACATCGGGCATATCAATATCATCTTTGAGCAATGACTGTCCTTCATATTTAATAATTTCATCATCGGGGATTCTTATTTTATCCAGATCTTTTAGTTCTTCCGCAAGGTCATCATTCTTCCTGAGGAAATCAATTAATTCATCGATTCCTTCAGGAGTAAGATTACCATCGAGATAATCTAAAAAAAATGATTCATAATTAGTGCGGTCGATTTTCATTTTAAATTACTTTTTCTATTTGTCCAATAAAATTTTTAAGGAAAACCCTTCCTCTGTAAATATAAACTTTGACCTGAGATTCATTTAGCCCGGTTATTTTGCCAATTTCCTCATAAGAATAACCTTCATAGTCACGTAAAAGAATAACTGAACGTTGTATTTCAGGTAGCTTTGCAAGAGCCATATCAAGTATTTCTTTCAGGTCATGATGATGTTGGGTTTCAGATCTAACAGGCATATCATTGACATCAGTAATAATTTGTCTTTTTTCTCTTCTTACAAGATCTATCATTGAATTATGTGCAATACTGAAAAGATAAGATTTGGCAGTAGAGTAGGGGATATCACGGCTTTGCCTCCAGAGTTTTTCATAGCTTTCCTGAACTAAATCGGAAGCTCGATTATTATCCCTTATATTTTTTAAGATATAGCGATACAATCTATCTGAGAATTTATTTACTATGTCGTTATACTCTGCAGTAGTCATTGGAATAAAGCGCTTTGAATATTAGACGCAGGGTGGCGTATAAAAGTTACAGCAAAAATTGAAAATAATTGATTCTTTTATTTTAAGATAATTTGTAGTCCTTAAAAAGACATTTAAGCACCTTGTCATACTTAATAAAGAATTAAACTTGTATTAGTTTTTTAATATTTCAAAATTGAAAAAATCAATCATGATCAGATACATACTTTTATTCGGGTTAATATTTTCTTTAAAAATAGCATTAGGTGCAACATGGTTTGTTGCAACTACCGGATCAGACACTAATTCAGGGACTTCAATAAGCGAGCCTTTTCGGACGCTTGATAAGGCAGTAGATAATTTTCAAAGCGGAGACAGTATTATAATAAGGGGAGGAACTTACAAACACTCAGTGACTTTAAAGCTGACCATATCAGGGAGTGAAGGGAAAGAATGTTATCTGATTGCTTATCCGGGAGAAGTACCTGTTTTGGATTTTTCAGGTACGGCCTTTGGTAAAAGAGGGTTGGAACTTTCAGGTAGTTATTGGGTGATTAAAAGTCTGCACTTTACATTAGCGGGAGACAATGGGTTAATGATTAAAACAGGAGGTTATAATCTGATAGAAAACTGTTCATTTTACAGGAATAAGGATAGTGGATTACAAATTGGAGGTGGAGCTCATGATAACCGGATTATTAACTGTGATTCATATTATAATGCTGATCCTAGTGATTTTGGTGATGCTGATGGTTTTGCATGTAAACTTGATGTAGGGACCAACAATTATTTTTATGGATGCA